>CAYZNP010000087.1:0-3659 GCA_964479815.1 Microcaldota archaeon | reverse complement strand
GGTAGTAGTACTGGCCTGCGCGCACGGTCTTCAGGAACGATAATGCGAATACGGGCTCTATGCCGCTGCTCGTGTCCGCGATCATTGATATCGTCCCGGTCGGCGCGATCGAGGTGCACGTGGCGTTGCGCATGGCGTCGTATTTCCTGGAGAGCGGGCTCTCCTTGAACGTCGGGAACGAGCCTCTCGCCCTTCCGAGCTCGTGGCTCATCTTGCGGGCCTCGTCCTCTATGAAGCGCATGATCTCCTCGCCGACGCGGTATCCGTCTTCCGAGTCGTAGGGTATGCCCATGCTGAACAGCATCCTGGAGAATCCCATCACCCCAAGGCCTATGCGCCGGTTCTTGAGCGTCTGCTCGCGTATCTCCGGTATGGGGTACTTGTTCAGGTCTATGACGTTGTCCAGGAACTGCATGCCCAGGCGCGTCACGTAGCGGAGCCGGTTCCAGTTCACCTTGGTCTTCCAGGGCGTCTTGCTCCAGTCCAGCTCCACGAACTTCGCCAGGTTTATGCTGCCGAGATTGCAGGATTCGTAGTCCGGCATCGGGACCTCGCCGCAGTTGTGGACTATGAGCCCGTTGGCTGAGAACGAATGGGTCGCAGGCTCGGTCAGGTCATAGACCGGCGCCATGCCGACCCTCTTCACCGAGTGCACGCCCGTGTCGACGTTGTCGGAATAGACTTTCATAGGCCTAAGCGCCCTGAACTTGCGGTTTTTCGACGAGAGGATGAAGCCTATGGTCTTCATGAACCTGAACATGCTCTCCCTGCTTATCATCAGCTCGTGCTGGGCCCTGCACATGTATTCCCTGGGCTGGCGCTTGGAGTCAGGGAGCATCTTCGCGTGCTCCTTCCTCCTCGCCTCGTATAACTGCGACGCGATGCCGAACTGGATGAGGAGCACCTGCACCTGCTTCAGCAGTTTCAGCGAATTTGAGGCGAGCCTGATGCTTATGCCCTTCTCCTTCGTGCCCTGGACAGAGCCGTCTGCGGAGAACAGCGCGGAGAGGAAATGGGCCACGGATTCCCTGTCCATGGAGAATACCGAGGATGGGACCTCCTTCTCGTGCGATTTCCACGGCCTCATGCCGAGTTCGTAGAACTTCCTCGCGATGGCCGAGGAGTATTTCAAACGCGTTTCCGTCGCATCCGCCCTGGGCCTGACTTTCCTGCGGTTCAGGCGATCGAAATACGCCTGGAACAGCGGCAGCAGTTCCTCTTTTTCGCCATTGCCGAAATAGAATATGACGTCCTGCACGCCCTTGCTCATGTGGCCGTCCCCGGTAAGCCAGCCGAGCGCCAGGGCCATCTCCCTGTCTGCGTGGACGGTGCCGAAGGTGCCTGATTTCTGCAGGACGAGACGGTCGGAAGACTTGAGGTTCTTCACTTCTTTCCAGCCTCTCGACGTAAGTATCCTGTGGTCTGCCGTGGCCCTGACCTCGTAGCCTGCGACGGTCCTGACAAGGAAGAGTTCCTTCTCCCCTGTCTTGCCGGCCCACCTGACCGGGTGGTAGTCGCCGTCCCCTCCGAGGATGTGATATGGGTTGTGCACCTTGGATATCTCCACGAGGCCCTCGTTCGTCGTCACCAGCGTGTCCCCTGCGACACAAGGGTTGGTAGCGTGTATGGGCTGGTTCGGCGTCGGGTTCTTCCGGTTTATCTCGTCTATGAAGAGGAGGCCCGGCTCAGCGGCCTTCCAGGCGCTGTAGGCTATGAGGTGGAAGAGGCTGCGCGCGTTGACCTTGCGCACGGGCCGCATGTTGCGCGGATTCAGCAGCTCGTAGTCCGCGTTCGCCTCCACCGCCTGCATGAACTTGTCGTCGGCCATGACGCTGACGTTGAAGTTCTCCATCATGCCCGGCGTCTGCTTCATGGTTATGAACTCCTCCACGTCAGGGTGCCACACGTGCATGGTGGCCATGTTCGCGCCGCGGCGCTTGCCGCCCTGCTTTATGACGTTGGTGGCGTTGTCGAACGCGCTCATGAAGGATATGGGGCCGGACGCTATGCCTGCGGTGCTCTTCACGTAGTCGCCCTTGGGCCTGAGATAGGAGAAGCAGAAGCCTGTGCCGCCGCCTGTCTTGTGTATTATCGCCTGGTTCTTGACGGATTCGAATATCTGCGCTATGTCATCCTTGACCGGGAGCACGAAACACGCCGCGAGTTGTCCGAGCTCCGTTCCCGCGTTCATCAGCGTGGGCGAGTTGGGGAGGAACTCGAAGTTGGTCATCACCTGGAAGAACGCTTCCTCGTAGTGGCGCACCGTTTCTTCGTCTGCGCCGTAGTTGCTCTCATTGGACGCGAGGTGCTTGGCAACGCGCCGGAAGAGCCCGCTCGGGCTTTCCATGACCTTGCCGGTGTCGTCCTTGAGCAGGTAGCGCCGCTCCAGCACCTGCACCGAGTTGAGCGGCAGCTTCAGGTCGTCCTCGACGCCGAGCATCCGCTTCATCTCGCGCTCGATGTTCTTCCTGTGCCTATATAGTATATATGACTTGGCCGTGGTCGCATGCCCTGTCTCTATGAGCGCCTTCTCAGCCAGGTCCTGGACCTCCTCTACTGTGGGGATGTAATCTTCCTTGTACTTCTCGTTCAGGAACTCGACGACCTTGTCTGAGACTCTTTCTGATTCTGCACGATCGCTGCCGCCGACGGACTGCGCTGCCTTGAAAATCGCGTTGACTATCTTCTGCTTGTCGAAGTCGACGACAGCCCCGTCTCTTTTCCGTATCTTGTTTATCGGCATGGACACACCTGGAATATTCCCGGTCAGAGGGGCCTCTCAACCCTTCATGGCCAGAGCAACAGGATTTCATGCATAAAGAATATAAAGGTGATTTCGATTTTCCGCGCAACGGCGTGGAAATTCCGCTGAAAACAAAGAATGATAATTGTTGGTCGCATTATTGCCGCATGATAACCATTGATGATTTCAGGAGAGTGGACGTGCGCGTGGGACGGATAGTGTCCGTGGAGGATTTTCCCGAAGCGAGGAAGCCGTCGTATAAGCTGAAGATAGACTTGGGGTCGGAAACCGGCATGAAGAAATCATGCGCGCAGCTCGTGAAGAATTACACGAAGCAGGACCTTGAGGGGCGGCTGGTCCTTTGCGTCGTCAATTTTCCGCCGAGGCAGATCGGGCCGGCCACATCGGAAGTGCTGACGCTTGGTGTTTCGGACGGGGATGGCGAATGCGTCCTGCTCCGCCCTGACCGCGAGGTCCCTCTTGGCGGAAGGATGTACTGATTGAGAAAGCGGCGGACGGCCTCCTGAAGTTTAATGAAATTTTAACCGGAGTGAGACAGGAGGAAAATTTCATCTCTGGGCGATTATCGCGCCGATGCCGCCTACCACGAAATTAATCAGTGCGCCGATGGCCAGTATCCCCACGCCGCACAGCCCGGTGAGCAGTATGCCCATGGCGCCTGCGGTCTCGCCGAAAATCGCGGTCGCGAACGTGGATTCCATCGAGCCGTAGCGCGCCGTCTCGATTATGTTGTTTAACACGAGCAGGCTGAGCACCAGCCCGAGCGCGAGGTTCAGGAAACCGGTGACCAGGTACGCCCACGCCACCGACAGGGCCGAGCCGACCGTGTTGAGCCTGTAGCGCTTCACGCCGCGCCTGCCGCCCCAGATATAGACGATGAAGAAGACCGGGTACA
>CAYZNP010000086.1:0-3670 GCA_964479815.1 Microcaldota archaeon | reverse complement strand
GACGTCTGAAAAACAGTTGTCGGTGCGAGCGCCGCCAGGTGCAAGCCAACCGGCAAAAAAATGCGCTGGCAATCACATATCCCCGGCGGCGGCACTGGCAGCGCAACGCTGCTGGTGTGAGCGCCGCTGGGCCTCCGACGGGCTAGTCTGCAACAGGATTTTGTTGTAGAGAATGAAGAAATGTTTTAAATACGTCTTATCCTATACCATTAGTGCGAACTATTTGAGATGGTATCATGCGCACTTTGAGGATGAGTAAGTCTGGCGGGGCAAAGGCGGTAGCAGGTACCGCGCTGGCCATTTTCGCCTTTGGAGCGATGACTCCCCTCCTGGGTGGAGGAAGCAGGTGCGATTCCGTATTTGAGAAGCTTGCCATGATGACAAGCATCGCCACTCGCGGGGAATACGATGGCAAAGGGGTGGATAGCCTCAGGGCCGCTAGCCTGGCCGCGGCACTAACCAGGAGTGCAGGGACTACAAGGCTCTGGGCAGAAGGTTGGTGTGATTCCATGGTCACTAAGCTCGACACCGCGATCAGCCTCCTCAACCAGGACAGGAAATGCGATGAAGAACTGGACAGTATCAAGTTAAAGTGCATCGCGCTTCAATGCGAGGCCTCGGCGTTTGAGTCGGATGCGAATGCCATGCAGGCTGAATATAACGCAAAGTATGAGGCCTACGTTGCGGGAAAGATACCTGAGGGGAAGATGCTTGCGTATGCCCGGACCGTACAGGCAAAGATGGACACATTGAAAACGCATTATAGCAACGAATTAGTAGAAATGCTAAAACTCAAAGGAAAAGTGGGAGAAATTAGAAAAACCAAGGAGGAGCTCAGCGTCAGGCTTCAAAAACTCACAGAAGAACAGGGGAAAAAAGCGCGTTGATAACGAGATGGCACTTATGCGCACTTTGAGAATAGGGAGGCCCGGCGGGGCGATGGCAAGGACCTGCATCGCTGTGGCGACCATCGGCGCCTTTGCAGTGATGATGCCGCTCCTCAGCGGGTGCGGGAAGAGTGGCGACGACAATTACTTCAACAAGGCTGACAGCCTCATCGAGCGCCTCAATGCGGAGATGAAACGCACAGCAGAGGCCGGCATAAAGATCGACAGCGTGAAGAGGAAGATTGGTGCCCTGAATAGGAAGATAGATACCCTGAATAAGAAGAGCGCGGGATACAGGAAAGAAAACCGCAGGATTGGTGCGGAACTCAGGGTCGCACGTGCCGCCAGGGATTCTGAGTGCACGGTATATCTGGCAAAAAAGATAACTGAGAAGAGAATGAAGCACGACATGGACTCTATATTTGCGCATGAGGGCTCGTTGGATAAAGAGTCCAGGCAGAACTCTGAAAAAATCCTAAAAAACAATGAAGAGATCAAAAAGATCAGAAACGAAATCAAAGCACTGACTGCAGAGGTGGATTCGCTGAACGGGCAGCCCGGGCGGAATCCCCGGAAGGTCCAGAAACATGGGATTTCGCACCACCACGCCCCGGCCCATCCGAAACGCCATTCGGCGCCATTTAAATATAAGCATTGAGAAATATTCTCATGCCGAAATCCTCCGGATTTGACGATACGAAAGGCATACCCATACCAAAGGACCCGTTCGAGCGCATCATAGGCCAGGACGAGGCTGTCAGGATAGCGCGCATGGCCCCGTACCAGCGCAGGCACCTCCTTCTCGTCGGTCCGCCAGGCACTGGAAAGAGCATGATAGCGCAGGCGATATCTAGCGTCCTGCCGCCGCCGAACTTCGAGGTGTCTGTCCTAGACAACCCCGAGACGCCAGAGAGGCCCATAATCGAGATAAGGAACGAGAGCCAGATAAGAAGAGACAAGGGCGAGGAGAAGAAAATCGGCACGGAAGTGCAGCCGGTGGACATTCCCTCGTTCGTCGCGGAACGGCTCGGCTTCAGGTGCAGGAGATGCGCTGCGCTCAGCTCGTTCACGGACATCATCTGCCCGCAGTGCGGCGCCAACAAGGCCCAGGGCGGCAACCTCTTCGAACGCTATGGCATGCCTGCGCAGCTGCCGCAGGAAGGCGAGCGGATACGCGTGGCTACCACGAGGCGCCTGGCGAACGGAAAGGAGGAGGTTCTGATATACGAGAGGAACATAGATGGCAAGATAATCGTGCTCACCCAGGAAGAGATGAGGAAGGCGGAGGAACTCAGCAAGAAATCCAAGCGCAAGGTCATCGTGCCGCTCAAGCGCACCACGTTCGTCCAGGCGAGCGGCGGGACTGAGACCGAGCTGCTGGGCGACATAAGGCACGACCCCTACGGCGGCCACCACCACCTCGGCACGGCCGCGTACCAGCGCGTCGTCCCGGGCGCCATCCACGAGGCGCACGAAGGAGTGCTTTTCATAGACGAACTGTCAACGCTCGGCAACATCCAGAGATACATACTCAGTGCCATGCAGGACAAGGCGTTCGCCATCGTGGGCAGGAACCCCATGAGCAGCGGGGCCGCGGTGCGCGTGGACGGCGTGCCCTGCGATTTCATATTCGTCGGCGCTTCCAACATAAACGACATAAAGCATATCATACCGCCACTCCGCTCCAGGATACGCGGCGACGGCTACGAGGTGCTGATGAACGCCTACATGGACGACACGAAAGCGAACGAAGGGAAGCTCGTGCAGTTCATGGCACAGGAGATAACAAAGGACGGCAAGATCCCGCACGCCGAATACGGTGCTGCGATGCTCGTGATAGACGAGGCGCGCAACATCGCGCGGCGCGTGGACAACGCCAAGGGCCTGACGCTCAGGCTGCGCAACCTCACTGGCATATTGAAGATGGCCGGCGACACCGCCACCATGGAGAAGAAGGCGCACATAGAGAAGAAGGACGTGCTCCATGCCATACGCGAGTCAAGGAGCATAGAGGAGAAGCTCAAGGAGAGGTACGGCAACTGGTGGGCGACCGAGGCGGCCGACCACGGAGTGAAAAGCGAGAAGGCGGGCCCTGAGACAGCCTGAAGCCGGATTAACGCCAAAAAGCATTAATAACATCGCATCGTATTGAGGCTCATGCTGGAGATAATTTTCCTGATAGGGTCCATCGCGCTGATCGGCTTCGGGGCGAGGTGGGTCTTCGAACGGACGAGGGTGCCGGAGATAATGGTGCTCCTGGCCATCGGATTTGTCCTCGGGCCGCTCGGGCTGTTCCCGATATTCTCGCGCATGGACATCAGCCTGGAGAGTTTCCGCGGCATTGCGCCTGTAATCGGCGCCATCGCGATAATCTCGTTCGTCTTCGAGGCAGGGCTGCGCCTCAAGATGAGCCAGGTGCTGAAAAGCCTGTCTTTCTCGACCCTGTTCGCCATTTCCAATCTCCTGCTCTGCATAAGCGCGCTGGCGGCCACCTTCTATTACGTTTTCGGCTGGAATGCTGCCGCGGCGCTGTTCCTCGCCATCATTTTCGGGGGCCCTTCTTCATTCGCCATCTATTCGCTGCTCCCGTTCGTGCGCACCAGCAACCATGCGAGGAGCGTCCTGTACCTAGAAGCGACGCTGTCGGCCCTGCTGATAAGCGTGATGGCTGTCACGGTGCTGCGCTACCAGAGCGCGGATGGCGTGTTCATCCCGTCCATGCACCTCATCATATCCTCGTTCTCGATATCGCTCATAGTGGGGCTGGCCGCAGGGCTGGCGAT
>CAYZNP010000085.1:0-3671 GCA_964479815.1 Microcaldota archaeon | reverse complement strand
GCGCCGCCCTTCTTCAGGTTGCCGAAATAATATTCGTGCAGGCGCATGCCGTTGAACTCCCAGCCGAAGCGCCTCTTCACTTCTGCATATTCAGGCGTGCCGGTCTTCCCCTCCTTCGCCATGCCTGCCAGCAGGTCAGCGGCCTTGTTCGTGTTGGCTACGTACCCGCCGTAGAGCGTGAAGTGGTTCTTCAGCAGCGTCTCGCTGAACCCTTCCATCTCCAGCAGTCCATCGAAATTCTTCTGTTCGTATGCCATCCAATCACCTTACCCTTGGCGTTTTATAATCTGTATTATGTCCCCGTCGACCAGCACATGCGCCAGGCCCACCCGCTGCGGCTGGTGCTTCACGCTCTTCCCCCACACCAGCGCGAAGCGGAATTCTTTCTTCAGGTCGCGGTGCAGCTTCTCGCACACCATGCCCACGTTGGTGCCGCGCCGGATGACGAGCGGCTCCTGCATGTCCGCCTCCTCGCCCCGCTTCTTAGTATATACACGCATGAGGTCCAGTTTCTGGTATATCTCCTTTCTCAGCTCCTCCATGCCAGCGCCGGTCTCCGCTGACACCGGCATATAATTGAACGGCAGCTTTACGATGTTTTTCACCAGGTCCGCCTTGGTCAACAGATATATGGCCGGGATGTAGACCCTGTTGCCTTCAAGCGCATCTATGAACTCGTCCAGTGTTATGTCCTGCCTCAGCACCACGTTGGCGTTGAATATGCGGTATTCGTTAAGCGCCGCAAGGATCTCACGGTTGCTGATTCTGGTGAGCGGCACGGTCGCGTTTATCGTCACCCCGCCCCGCGCCTGCTTTGAGATGGACACATCCGGCCGCCTGGCGTTTATCCTTATTCCGAAGCCGTACAGCTCGTTCTCGATTATCCGCACCTGCCTTGGGCTCGCGGCCTCGACCATGAGGAGCAGCAGGTCAGCGTTCCTCGCGACCGCTATGACCTCGCGCCCCCTGCCCCTCCCGTCCTTCGCTCCTTCTATTATGCCAGGGAGGTCGAGAATCTGTATCTTCGTGTCATTGTATTCCATGATGCCGGGTATGCACTTGAGCGTCGTGAACGCGTAGGCTGCGGTTTTCGACTCGGCTTTCGTCAGCTTGTTGAGCAAGGTGCTCTTGCCCACGCTTGGCAGGCCCATCATGGCGACCGTCGCGTCGCCGCTCTTCTTTATGTCGAACCCGCCGGCGCTCGCCCCGTGCTTCTTCGGCGAGATGAGCTCGCGGCGTATCTGCGCTATCTTGGACTTGAGGATTCCGATATGGTACTCCGTGGCCTTGTTCTTCTGCGTGCGCGCAAGCTCGTCCTCGAGCTCCTTCAGCTTCTCCTGCAGTCCCATATGCCTCTGGTATTACATCAACCGGTCAGTTTTTCAAATATTGGGCTTGACCGCGGGATGAAGATGGACTCCAATGCGGGATTAGCTGGGTCGTCTCTGTTCCAGGTCAGCGTCACGTTCGGGTCGCTCGTGACGTTTACCAACTCGTCATACACGAATATGTCAGCCCACATGGTGGCAAGGTTCCAGCCTTGGCTCCGGCGCAACTGGACCCACTCCCCGTTTATCTGCTTCGGATTATCTGCAGTCAGACTTTCAAAGTCATAGTTGTTGCCGTAGTACAGACGAGCCCCTGCGTTTCCGCGTACATCCACGAAGTATGTTCTATTCCCTACCATCAGCGGTTCTCCTTGCCTTAGGATGGCATTGTCTTCGGTCTCGATTTGTTCGGTTTTGCCCATTACGAATTCATCGCTCCCTATCGTCGAATTTACGTTGGCGCCCGCACTGTCCCAGCTCGTCAGAGTGCTGTTCGCTGCCCTCAGCCGTGCAATCGCCCATTGCGAGCCGTTGATATATAAGTTGTTATCGGAGAGGCAGTTCTCATCCTGTACGCCTGGTGGATCGCATAATGAGACTGAGAACACAGGCAAAGCCGGGTCGAATGATATGCTCATTCCGGTCGCATTGGTGGCGATTGTCTCATTGTAACTATCATTAGTCCACCCCCACCTGATTCTCAGTGTATGTGTGGTTTCTGAAGGCCCCAGTTCCGGCTCCTCAGCCATTGCGGTGCTATTGGAAGACGTCACTTCTGGTTCCACCGCTGCGGTAACGTTGGAAGGCTCTGGCTCCTTAGCCGTTGCGGTGACGTTCATCTCCGCATGCATCGTCGCTATCACCTTCGCCACCGGCCCGCTCTCCAAGCTGTCGAAGCCGAACAGGACCGTATTGTCATTCCTGAACAACGGTATCCTTTCGTTGTCCTTCATCCCGTAGAAATAGCCGTCCAGATAGATGACGATTCGTGACGGGCAGCCTCCTTTCGAATCAAGCACCACCTTCCATTTGTCGTCCATCAGGAAGCTGGAGCCGTTCCTCAGCCCTGAAAGTGCGTAATCCCTGCCGAGAATCCTGACATTGCCAGCGCTGCAGTTGACCGCATCGTTCGAGTATATGGCGTTGAAGAGCACGCCGGTGCCGTTCCGCACCATCAGTGTCAGCCAGATTCTCTCGCCGCTGTCAAGCCAGCTGATTTGCGAATCGTTCAGTCGTATGAACGCCGTGCTGTAGAGGCCTGCGCTCTGGAACTGCCCTTCATAGTCCTTCATCGGGAACAGCCAACTGCCATTCTGGTTTACGGCGCTTATGCTCACAACAGAAAGGTTATCGCTGCCGCTTACGGATATCAGTTCCTTCACTGGCGCAGCCGTAACGTTTCCCAGTGCCTTCCCGACCTCCTCCTTCGTAGACTGAGCGGTTCCGGCCTGGCCGAGGCAGCCGGCCAGCATCGCCAGCAGGACCAAACTTATGATGATTTTTTTCATTTCAATCACGCTATGCCCTCCACCCCCTTATTTATATTGAAATTTTCGGAAAACACTTTCTAAAATATGTTTATAAATCAGGAAAGCTGATTACGACGTATGCGTTTCTGGCAGGCACCGCTGCTCATTGCACTACTGGCCAGCCTATGCTCGGCCGCCTTTGTCCATGGCAGCATATACTCGGACAATCTGCAGAAGATCAACAGCACGGTCATCAGGGTGGACGGCCCCTTCTCCTACCAGCTCGTCACCGACAAGGCGAACTATTCCATCTATCTCCCCGAAGGCAATTACAGGATTTCCGCGAGCGTGTATGACCAATCCGGTAACACCGCCCTCTATTCTGAAGAAGACGTGAAGGTGGGCGGCGAGGACCAGACGATGGACCTGGTGCTGAGACCTGCCTGGCCCATGGGATATACGGTCGCCCTGCTCGTCATATTCATAATCATAATCGCATGCGCCTTCCTGTGGACGGGTAGGCAGCGGCAGAGCGGAACTCCCCGGCCGCGTCAGGAAGCCCCTGCATCACGGAAAGCCGTTGAGCCGGATGAGGATGCGAAAGCGGTGCTCCGCGCCCTGGACGGTTTCGAGGGCAGGTCCACGCAGAAGGAACTCAAGGAAGCGCTCGGTTTCTCGGACGCCAAGCTCAGCCTCATCCTCTCCGAGCTCGAGTCGCTCGGCAGCATAAAAAAATTCAAGAGAGGAAGGGGCAACATCATAAAGAAGGTCTAATCCAGCTTTTTCAGGCCTTTCCACCACGAATTCGAATCCATCCTCCTCATCTGCGCGAGGAGCGCCTTTGCGCTTTTTGTTTTCAGCCGCCCGGAAATCG
>CAYZNP010000084.1:0-3784 GCA_964479815.1 Microcaldota archaeon | reverse complement strand
ACGCAGGCGCCGATGGAAAGCATTATATGGCTACTTGGGGGATGCATTTCTGCAAAGAGGGATACAGTGGCAAAAAAACCGCAGGAGAACGATTTGGTCCAGACGGTCGTGTCGACAGCCTCGAGATACGTGTTGGAAAACGTCATCGGAAAAATCAACGATGAGCTCAGGCTGGTCTTGGGCACTGTGGAGAAGAAGGGCTACCAGATGCAGGAGCGCATGCTCGAGCGGCTGTTCTCATTCTTCACCCTCGTGCTGGGAGGCATCTTCATCGTCCTCGGCATCCATTCATTCCTGCTGGAATACCTGAAGCTCAGCGATTCCGCGGCCTATCTCCTCGTGGCCGCCGCTCTTCTGCTCGCCTATTACCTTATGAACAGGAAGGAGAAAAGCAAGAACGAAATCCAGGAGGCTTGAGAAAATGAAAATGCCGAACAGGAACACAGTAAAGAAAGCGCAGGCGGAAATCAGGAAGATGAAGGTCAAGTACGTCGCCGCTGAAAGAAAGGCGATGGAACACGTGAGAAAGGACCCTGAGAAGGCGCTCCTGCTGGCAGCCGGAGTCGGCGCGGCCATCGGCGCGATAACTGTCGCCATCCTCAGCAGGAAGAAGAGCGGATCCTGAGTTCCCATCGGGGATCCGGAAGCAGACTCCGTTCCCTTTTTCCATCTTTTCCAGTGCGTTGATTTGAAGCGTGGCACCGCTTCGGAAACTTCTCAGCCAGAAACTGCATATGCCCGCTTTTCGGCAATCCGGCCACGACAATAGGTTTATTTAAGTAATTCGCTTTATCCGTGCATGGAACGCAGGTTCGAGGGAAACGCGGCCAGGTCATGGTTCAGGATGAGGAACCCCCTCAGGATATTCGCCAACCTCGCCGTCATGGTCGCGCTGAAGTATACCCCTCCGATAGAGCTCAAGAACCACGCCTACAGGCTTCTCCTCGGCATGAAAATCGGGAAGGACGTCGCCATATCGCCGGACGTGATATTCGACCCGATGTATCCGGAGCTGATAGAGATAGGAGACGGCTGCCTGCTGGGCTGGGGTGCCAGGATATTCACGCACGAATGCTGGCTGGACAGGATGAGGATAGAGCCGGTCAGGCTGGGCAGGAAGGTCTTCATAGGCGGCTTCTCGGTCGTCAGGCCAGGTGTCACCCTCTCCGACGGCGTGTTCATCGCATCTAATTCGTTCGTGAACAAGTCCATAATGAAAAAAGGCGTCTATGGCGGCGTGCCTGCCAAACCCATCAGGAAGAGCGCCTGAAGCGCTATCCGTGCCCGGTGGGCAGCCTCTGGGGCTTTGCACCGTAAGTGTGTTAAAAGATAGTTTTTAGTATGCTGGTGCGCATATCTATCAGAAAGAGAGGCGCATTCATGGCTGCTGTAGCTCAAATTCATGCTGGAGATAAAATGAAAATAGTTCTGAGAGGCTCAGCAGAGCATCTTGAACTCAACGGAGGGATACGGCGGATTGAGACGGTTTCGCCGCTCGACCGGTTCAGGTGCAATTACAGGTGCAGAAAATGCGCTTCGATGAGGCACCGGAAGCAATTCGAAAGGGCCCACAGGCAGGCGCCCATAGCCCTGGATGATATGAAAGGAATCCATGAGCGCGCCGCCATTGCCGGGGCGCGCGTGCTTTCATTCATGGGCGAGGGGGAGACGCTGATGAACCCCCACCTGGTGGCCCTGGCCAACCACGCGAAAAGCATCGGCTTGATACCGCTCCTTTATACCAACGGGAGCCTTTTGAAGGACAAGCTCGCGGAAGAGCTTGCTGGCGC
This sequence comes from Microcaldota archaeon, assembly GCA_964479815.1. GTDB lineage: Archaea > Micrarchaeota > Micrarchaeia > Anstonellales > Bilamarchaeaceae > Bilamarchaeum. The sequence goes on along the minus strand of CAYZNP010000084.1, from coordinate 1,994 downwards.
CGGTGCTTCCCTGATAGTGAGCATCGATTCGTTTAATCCTGAGCTATATGCAAAGCTGGCCGGGACCGGCCCCGGCGCCCTGGAGGCAGTCCTGGAGAATCTGGAGAACGCCAGGAAAATCTTCAGCGGGACGGTCGAGGGCGCCATTGAGGTCGTCCGGATAGGCGTCAACATGGTCGTCTCCAGGCCGAACGCAAGGGAACTCAGACACGCCGCAAGGTACTGCGAGGAGAACAGGTTTGTCTTCTGTGCGAACACCCCGATCCATGCAGGGAACGCAACGAAAAACAGGGGGGACTATGTTTTGACACGCCGTGAGATAAGGATGCAGCAGAAATTCAGCCGGCCGTATGGGACCGACTCTGCGGGAAAATGCATGTTTCTCAGGAATGGGGTGACGTATTCGTTGCAAACAGGCAGGATATTCGCCTGCCCGTACACCTTCGATGCGGATGGCGATTACGGCAGGATGAGCGACTATGCCGACCTGTCCGTGATCCAAAGGAAAGTTTTGGCTGACGTAGTCGCCTTTGAGGACCTGTTCGGGGCCGCCAGGTGCATCATAAGGCATCCCGCGTACGGGGCCTTTGCCACAGGGCAGCACAGGCCTGATGGGGGCGCGGCATAGATTATAAAGGCATGAGGGAATAAATCAGCCCATGCGCAGCATCGCATTCGCACTGATTGCAGTCGTCTTTTTGCTGCCCATGGCCAGCGCCCAGGAGGCCCAGCCGTGGACGTGGAGCAACTATACCGGCACGACCACATGGTACGTCGCGAACGTCGAGGACCAGGGCGGCTGCGACGGCCCGATCATCACCAACCGTTACCCCAGCGTGGTGATAGAGTTCAGGAACGGCAGCGCGGTCCTGGGGAACATGGGCCACGGCGCGGTGGGCGGCGGCTTCATATCAAACAACATACTCCACGTGGACTCCAGGACAGTGGCAGACCCGCCCGGCTCGTCCGACCTGTCAGCCTATGACATCTTCTTCACCACGGACTGCATCACGTTCACGGCGCGATACAGCTGGCACTACAGCGGGCCTGACACAGTAGGCCCCTGCAGCGGCACGACCAAGCTCACCGGCACCAACCTCGCAGGAAGCTGCCCCCAGGTGGAGCAGCCGCTAATCCCGCCCACGCCGCCACCTTCCACCCAGGAAGTGGACAGGATGATAACCAGCGCGCGCGTGGACCTGGACAGGGCGCTCGAGCTGAGGGACCTGATGGAAACGCAGCAGACGTTCGTGTTCCAGCACATGAACGACCCGGCCTATGCGTCTCAGGTCGCGCAGGCGAACACGCAGATAGCCAACGCAAGGGAGGAGCTGAAGACTCTTGGGCCGAAGGTCGAGAACCAATATGCCGCGATATTCGTCAAGGACCCGAACAACTTCAACGCGAACTGGGACATGGCGCAGTTCAAGAAGTCAGAGGGCCAGATCCCGGACTTCGTGAAGTATGTCAACAACGCGCTCAGCGACCAGAAGACGGCGGACAGCAAGCGCAACGACCTCAGGCACTACGTGGCCGGCCAGATGAAGACTGGTGACGTGCCGACGACCGAGACCAGCCCCTTCATCCGCCAGACAGGCATAGATGGCGACGCGGTCCAGCGCGTTTATGGTTATGATATCACCAAGCAGAAGGAGAACAAGGACAACGAGGGCATCAACCTCTTCCTTTTCTTCACTTCTGGCAGCCTCGCGGAGAAGGCGGCAAGGGAATGAGACCATGGGAATGAGGATGATGGTGGTTTGCATGCTGGCCCTGGCGCTCGCCGGCTGCTGCAACATAATTCCCACGCCTGCTCCGGCAGCGTGCAGCGACGCAACCTGCTTCATCGCGGCCGCGAACAACTGCGAGGACATGGACGTCACGCTCACAGGCAACGTAGCCACCTTCACGTACACGTCGTCGCAGTCGTGCGTGTTCACCAAGACGCTGGTGAGCGTGGACGAGAACGAAACGCAGCAGATGAAGGACTTCCT
>CAYZNP010000083.1:0-3799 GCA_964479815.1 Microcaldota archaeon | reverse complement strand
TCCCTGGGGCAGTGCTTCCTGGAGGACAGGAACATCCTGCGCCTTGAGGCCGGGCTGGCGAAGCCGGAAGGGAAGACCGTTTTGGAGATCGGCGCAGGCGACGGCCGCCTCACCGAGGCGCTGCTCGGGCGGAAGCCCAAAAAAATCATCGCGGTGGAGCTCGACCCGAAATTCGCATCGCTGCTCCGCGAAAAGTTCGCAGGCCAGCCCGTCGAGGTCCTGGAAGCGGACGTCCTGAAGGCCGAGCTCCCGCCAGCTGACGTGATCATAGGCAACATCCCCTATTACATATCGTCCGGCATCGTGTTCCGGCTCGCGCCACTCAGGTTCGAGCGCGCCGTCCTCATGGTGCAGAAGGAGTTCGCAGAGAAGATGGTGGCCAAGCCCGGAGACGGCAACTACGGCCGGCTCAGTGTCACAGCCCAGCTGAACTACGACGTCGTATTGGAGCGGAAGGTGCTGCGCCACCTGTTCCGCCCTGTGCCCAAGGTGGATTCGGCCATAATACTGCTGAAGCCGAGAGGCATTGCTCTCACTGCGTTGCAGGAGAACGTCATACGCTCGCTCTTCCAGCACAGGAACAAGACGGCAAGGAACGCGCTGCTCGACTCGAAGCTGTTCAGCGACCGGGAAATCAGCAGGCTGGGCCAGTTCGCAAAGCGCCGCGTGCGCACCCTGTCAAAAGAAGAATGCCTGGAAATCGCCGGGCTTCTGGCCTAGGCCCTGCGGCTCTTCTCCGTGCAGGCGGCCGCTCAAAACTCGTGAACTACCCAGGGCTAAAGCCCTGGGCTTCCTGCTTCATGGATGAAACTTGCCTTGCAGTAGAGGTTTCGTCTTCACAGGCGTTACTTCCCGGCGTTCCGCCGGTAGCTCGTTTGAGTATATTTATTGCAGCGTTGTGATCTCTCCCTATGCTCAAACTACAGGAAGGACAGTTATGCTGCCTTTTTGACAGGGCTTTATCAGTCAGAACACCACAACGACTGCATTCTTTCGTCGTATTTTCTGGATTCACCAGCACTACTCTCGAACCAGCACCTTCCGCCTTGTAGGAGAGCATACTGATGAACTCGTTCCATCCGGCATCGTTGATTGACTTCCCATAAGCATTTTCAGCCATTTCCTGGGACGCCAGATCCTCCAATGCTATGAGGGAATGAGAATGAACTAATTTACGGGAGAGTTTATGCAGGAAATCCCGCCGGATATTCCGAATTTTCTCGTGAACTACAGCAAGGCGGTTCTTTGCCTTTTTCCTGTTGTTGCTGCCCCGCTTCGCCCTTGATAGCGGTTTCTGTTTTGCCCTGAGATTGTCCTGATGCTTCTTCAAATGCCTTGGATTTTTGATGGTTGTTCCGTCGGAAAGGGCAGCGAAGTTGATTAGCCCCAGGTCTATTCCGACCTTGCTTCCGTTATTCTCCGGAACTGGCTTGGCTTCGGTTTCTGCTGTGAGAACGGCATACCACTTTCCTGTTGCTTCTTTTTTCAACGTCAGGGTTTTGATTGCGCCCTCTACTGGCCTGTGAAGCTTGATATTGATTTCTCCGAATGGAGTTACCTTCAGTTTCTTTCCATTAAGAGAAAAGCCGGATTGTGGATAATGCAGACTTTTCGCCCTATCCATCGATTTGAAACGGGGAAATCCGCCTTTCAGCCCTGCTTTCTTACGCCTCATTTTTGCTTTGATCGCCAGATCAAGACGTATAAAAACATCCTGGGCTACCTGGGAGTATAACCCTGAATTTTTGCTTATCTCCTGATAAGTTTTTCTTGTAGGGAACTTTTGATAGTCTGTATAAAGCTGCTTTGCAAGTTCAAGTCCGTCATTCCATAAGTTTTTGGAGAACCAGAGATGAGTCTGCATCTCCTTGGCTTGCATTTTTGTCGGGTACAGCCGGAATTTCCATGCCCTCAATACTTTCATGGAGATATTGCTGGAAACGTCCTTTATAAGTATTGACAGACACACGTCATTTCCGCGGAAATTGAGGTGCCACTCTCTGGATTTCAATGAACGGAACGCCGTTCAGCATGGCCACAGAAATCGGCCCTTTCATCCAACGGCTGAAGCCGTCTTCTTATGCTTCTCTCAGGATGGATTTCTCGGGCCTAACACAATTAAAAGATTAGTCCCTGTATCCCCTAAGGGTGATGATATGTCCGAAACGATAAAGGAGTTCAGGGACGAGCTCCGCCAGCTGCGGGAGGAGATGTTTGTGAACGCTGATGCCGCCGACATAAAACTGGTGGCGAGCTATATCGACAGGCTCGTGCTGTCGCTCGACAGGCTCTCTGAATCGCTTGAGATGATGGAAACGGAGATAGATACCCTCTCCGAGGCCGAGGCACCGAAGGCAACCCCGGTGAAGAAGCCGGCAAAGAAGGTTAAAGCTGCGAAGAAGAAAAAGAGGCGGTGACATGCTGCCTCGCCGTATTTTCGCGCTTTTGGCACTGCTGGTGCTGCTGGCGGGATGCGCCCTCCCAGGCGGAGGCGCCTCCCAGCAGGGGTCCGGAGGCGGAGCGCTCCCTCATGGCACTGCCCCGCAAACGCAGAACCAGACAGGCCAGCAGACGACCACCCCCGAGCCGATCCAGCCGCAGAACCCGTCGCCTGCAACGCCTCTGGTACCTTCAGAGCAGATAACTTTCACCTCCTTCAGCTGGACCATCCACGGCACCTACTATGAGAGCAGCGCGAAGGAGCCCACGAAAGGCATAATCCTCCTGCCCATGCTCGACAAGAGCAGGGACACATATCCGCAGTCCCTGATAAGCAGGATGCACAACGAGATAAGCAACGCGCCGGTGCTTGCGATGGACCTGCGCGGCAACGGCGACAGCACCAACCTCGGCACGTGGCAGAATTTCCAGCTGGAAGACTACAAGGCCATGCAGAGCGACGTGGTGAGCGCCATGGCATACATGAAGGTGAAGCACCCGACCATAAAGGAGTTCTACGTGGTCGGCGCGAGCATGGGCTCTACCGCAGCCCTGACCGCTGCCGCCAGGAGCCCCACCATCATAAAGGTGGCCCTGATTTCGCCGGGCATGAGCTACCATGGCGTTGACATACGCGATGCCGCAGAAGCGTACATACACCCGCTGTTCATTGCTGCATCAAGGGAGGACCTGGCATCAGCGGACTCGGCCAGCCAGATCTCCGGCCTCTCGCCCGCGAGCGACAAGGCGCTGAAGATATACTCAGGCAGCGCCCATGGCACAGATATGTTCGATGCGACGAAAAATGATGCGGAGCCGCTCGAAAACCTGCTAATGAGCTTCCTGAAAAAATGAAGGCGCCGTCACAAGCCGAATAATCCTTTTTTCTTTTCTTCCTTATTCTCCTTTTCCAGCTCTTCAAGAAGCTTTTTCTGCTGCTGGCTGAGCTTTTTCGGCACTTCTATGAGGATGCGCACCATCTCGTCGCCCTTCCCTCCCCTGCCCAGCCGTGGCATGCCCTCGCCCTTCAGCCTGAAGACCGTATGCGATTCGGTGCCCGGCGGTATGTGCAGCTTGGCCTTGCCTGAGAGCGTGGGCACCTCGATTTCCCCGCCCAGCGCCGCCCTGGCGAAACTTATGCGCGCATCGGTGTGCAAGTCGTCGTCCCTGCGCTCGAACACGTCGTGCTGCCGGACGTAAACGCGGACGAAAAGGTCCCCCGGCCCGTCCCTGCCGTATTCGCCGAGCCCCTCTAGGTGCAGCCTCATGCCGCTCTGGACGCCCGGCGGTATGCTGACCTTTATATGCTCGTTGGAGCTCGCCTTGCCTGAGCCGCCGCAGCTCCTGCAGGGCTTCTCCA
>CAYZNP010000082.1:0-3817 GCA_964479815.1 Microcaldota archaeon | reverse complement strand
TCGGCTACGGCGCGCGCCTGGATTACCTGGAGCTGGGCTACGAGTTCATGGGCCTGGTGGAGATAAACATCTCGGGCAAGAGGATAATCGAGGTGGAGCAGAAGATAGCGAAACTGCCACGCGTGGCCGCGGTCTGGGACACGACCGGCGAATACGACTCGTTGGCGGTGGTGATGTGCAAGAGCCGCAGCGAGCTGAGCGCAACGGTAAAGAAGATGCTCTCCATAGACGGCGTGGAGAAGACGAACACGAACGTCGTGCTGAACGTGGTGAAGAGGCTCACGGAATTCGACGGCGTCTAGCCGGAGAGGTAGCCGCGCTTTTTCTTCATGCTTTTCTTGATCTCGACCAGCGTCTCGCGGGTTGGCTGCAGTATCGCGACATGCAGCAGCTGGTCGATGACAGCCCTGGAAATCACCTGGCCATTATTGACAAGCCTCAGTTCGTCCATGCCCTGTAGGGGGTCGAGCAGCGAGAGGCGGCTGCCTGGAACCAGGCAGTTGGATAGGGGTATGCCAGCGCATATGACGGCCTCGCCGATGCGCGCCTGCACAGGCACCACGATGTTCCTCGGCGGCTGGCCTTCCATGACAACGCGCAGCGTCCTTGAGGATATGCTGTCGACGACCCCGTTCGGGTCCTTGGTGCCGTTTGCCAGGGTGTGCATGAAGTCGTTGAATGCCCGTACCACGGCCTCGGCCTCGGGCCCGCCCTTGTAGAGATGATGGGCCGCCCCGCCGCGCTCGGCGAAATCGTGCATCCGTGGGTCTCTGACTATGACTTCAATAGGGACGAAGCTGGGCTTCTGGAAGGTCAGAGTGACGTGGTAGGACTGATAGCCGTTGTCTTTGGGGTGGGTTATCTTGTCCTCAAAGATATCCGAGTTTGCGAGGCCTTCCCTGAGCGGCTGGAGGTCGTTCGCCTCCTTCACGATGAGGTTGGCCACGTACTTGAAATGCCATATGTCATTCTGGGTTATCAGCTTGCCGTTGTGCGAGTGCAGTATGACGGTGAACGCGACGAGGTCGTGGAGGCCTTCGACCTCTTCCCCGATGGTCCTCCCGGATTCACGGCTGTAACGGTCGGCCTTCTCCATGACCTTGCCTGGATGCTTCCGCTCGCGCATGGGCATCTCGAAACAATAGCCCTCGTCACGGAGCGTCTTTGCAACACTGGATTTGAGGGCACCCATGACGCTCTTGGTGGCTCCGATGCGGTTCTGCATCCGCTTCAGCGCGCTGGTCACTTGGTCGTATATCCCGCGGTCCAGGTGCAGGTATGCTATCTCAAACAGGTCTCCGGCGAGGTTCCTGTAGCCGAAAAGGTCAGCCAGGGGCGAATAGAGCTTCTTGGCAGCGAGTGCGATACGCTCGTATTCCGTCTTTCCGGTCTGGCTGTCGAATGAATAGAAGAGCCGCGGGTCCAGGGTTGCGAGTTCCTTCTCCGAAGCCGCTCCCGCATCGCGGTCGTACTGGGCGATGTCCACCATCCTGGCGAAGAACCCCAGGGACCGCCGCTCTATCAGTTTAACGTAAACCTGGGACGACTGCATGCCGAGGTCGTTGTCCCTGAGCATGTCGAAGGTCTCGAACCCCTTCACCACGTCGGAATATCTTCCGAAATCTTCGGGGGGGAAGTCCCTGCGGTTGGTGCCGACCCTGCGGAACAGGTGGGCAGCGATTATGTTGGCTGTCTTGAAGCTCTCCTGGTCCGGGTCTGCGGACCGGTCGCCTATCTCGTCCAGCCTGATCATGTTGTGGGATATGGCCGCGTCCAGCACACGCTTTGCGTGCGGGAAGGCGCCCAGGGCGTCCTGGCCGCCCAGCTTCTCGTAGGTCTTGTACCAGCGTTCGAGCGACTGGTGCAATGGCGCAGGGTAGGGCGTGCCTGAAGGGTGGCGACGGAGGTCTATCTGAGCAGTAGCCATGAATATATATTTACTAAAACACTATTTAAAGGTTTTGGAACGCCATATAAAGCTTGTGCGGGAAGCCATGCCATGCGCCCCATATTATTGATTTCTGCCCTGCTGGTGCTTTCAGGACTGGGTTTTTCTTTCATAAACCCGGCAGACCAGTGCACCAGCATCGGGGTGACTGACGACAGCTGCATCATGTGCAGCGGCACGCCCTGCATGAATGGTATTGATCCAGACATCTGCCCCGGCCAGGTCTATCCCGAAGAGCCAGCCTGGGGGCCCATAGCGTGGGTCGGCGGAACCGGGGAGTGCATATGCTATTGCCCCTATTCACTCGTGACAGCAGCCAAGGAAAAGTGCGCCGCCACTTGCCATACGACCTGCAGCGGCACCACCATAAAGAGAGGGCATTGCGATCAGACAGCCTCATGCGAATACGAAACGGGCTATTGCGAGAACGGCTGCAATGCCGCAGGCACGGATTGCGCTACGGCAGTGCCGACCCCGACCGGATGGAAGCAGAACGACGAGGCATGCGATACTCCGAAAGGTGAGAACTGCGGCAACAGCCGTGACGATTGCGCCTGCCTCTCAGGCTGGACCTGCAACCCGTCCGCGCCCGACGCCCACGACGACGGCTGCGCCCCGGTCACCGGCTTCGATTGCAACGACAACGTCTGCGACATCGCGAAAGGCGAGAACTGCGCGAGCTGCGGCGGCAACAACGCGCCCTGCGCATGCGGCGATTACGAGACCTGCAGCCCCAGCGCGACCGGCTCCGACCGGATGGGCTGCGCCAAGACGCCAGACAGCCCGTGCAACACCTGCAATGAGAACGGGTGCTTCTCGAAAACCGATGCCTCCGGAGTTGAGAGGGACTTCGGTTTCACCAAGACCGGATGCATCAGCGGCCAGTGCATCTATTCGATTGTCGAATGCTTGGAGGGCTGCGACTACAGCACAGGCACATGCAATCCTTCAGCTTCGCTGACCCAGGACGGCTGCCTCGAAGACGGGACATACGTGGTCACGAAAAGCGGGCAGTCAGGAAGCATCACGGTAGGCAGGCAGACGGTGAATGACGTGGCCGCGGCGAGCATCACCAACGGCGGCAAGCACTGCGCCGGAGACATCGTAACCACTGATGATTCGACAAAGGTCTGGATAAAACACAAGAACGGAAGGGTGACGTATATCGGGCCGCGCTCCATATACACGAACAGCCGCGTCACGCCGAACACCGACATCGCCAGCGGGGAGATCCAGGAGTCGAACACAATCAGCGGCGACCCAGGTGCCGTGACCGATGATGAAAAAGGCATCGTGACGCTTGTGCCATATCAGATAGGCGTCGACATATCCAAGGGGACGGACTATCATGGAAGGCCGATGACCGGGAACCTGAAGACGCTGATGGACCCGCGCCAGGACGTGGTTACAAAGCTGGACACCCTCATGAACGACATGATGGTCGATTACTTCACCGATTATTATGGCATGCCGAAATGGATGGGTGACAGGGTCCGGTCGACAATCCCGTCGTACGTCAAGCAGCACTCGGACGTCCTCTATCAAATCGGGGATACTGGCATAACCATGACAGTATTGGAAGGCCAGGCCACGGTCGTGGATGCAGCGACCAACCAGACAGTAACGGTCTCCGCCGGGGAGAGCTATAGCAAACCGGCGGACACCTCGCCGGCAGGAGGAACGAAAACGACGGTGGACGTGTCAGGCATCCACAGCAACATCGCGGACATGCCGAACGAATCCTGCTGCGGCTCTGCCGCAATATTGCTGGCCGTGCTCGGGGCCGGGTTTGCAGTGAGGCGCTCTCCCCTTGGACAGTCAGAATAACCGATGCTTCATTTTCTCATGCGCCGCAGGTAGAGCGCCAGC
>CAYZNP010000081.1:0-3971 GCA_964479815.1 Microcaldota archaeon | reverse complement strand
GACATACACGTGCTGCTCATCGGCGACCCGGGACTGGCAAAATCGAGGTTCCTGCTGAGCGTTTCCGAAATCGCGCCGAAAAGCATCTATGTCAGCGGAAAGTCGGTGTCAGGCGCCGGCCTGACCGTGACGGCAGAGAAGGACGAGCTCGGCGAGGGCGGATGGACGCTGAAGGCCGGCGCGTTGGTGCTGGCGAGCGGCGGCACTGCCCAGGTGGACGAGTTCGACAAGATAAAGGAGGAAGACTCGGCGGCGCTTCACGAAGCAATGGAAAGTCAGACGGTGAGCGTCGCGAAGGCCGGCATAGTCGCGAAGTTCCGCACGAAAACAGCCATACTCGCGGCCGCGAACCCGAAATACGGGAGGTTCGACCAGACGAAGAACCTCGCGGACCAGTTCGACATCCCGCCCACGCTGCTCTCACGCTTTGACCTGATATTCCCCATAGTCGACGTGCTGGACGAGGAGAAGGACGGCCAGCTGGCCGAGCGCATACTCTCCACGCACATGGGCACCGAGAAAATAGAGGCGGAGTCGTTCGAGAAGGACCTGCTCAGGAAATACATCGCCTATGCGAGGAGGAAGGTCTCGCCAAAGCTCCAGCAGGGCGCCTCCACGAAGATAAAGGACTACTACGTGGACCTGAGGCGGAAGGGCAAGGACTCCGGCTCAGTGGCCATAACCCCGAGATACCTGGAGGGTCTAGTCAGGCTCGCCGAGGCGAACGCGAAGATGAGGCTGAGCGAGACAGTGGAGGAGAGCGACGCGGACGTCGCCATATCGCTGTTCAACTACGTCATGCAGCAGATAATGACCGACAAGGCGACCGGCATGTTCGACATAGACACGGTCATCGGCAAGCCGAAATCGGAGAGGGAGAAGCAGCAGAAGGCAGATACGATAATGGACATCATCCGCGAGCACCTCCGCAAGAACGACACCGCGGACGTGGAGGCGGTGGTGGCCGACGCCAAATCCTACGATATCGACGAGCAGGCCGCGCACCGCATAATCAGCGACCTCCTGAGGCGCGGCATAATATATGAAAAGGAATATGGCCATATCAGATTAGTAGGCGAATGAAGCGGTGAAGCGATGAAGCTGATAACGGCCATACTTGCATTCTTCATAATAGCGCAATTGCTGGGCATATTCACCGGCGTGACGATACTGCTCGACCTGGCGAAAAACCCCTACGTGAGCAGCCTGGTGGTGACCGGCAACGTCGATAACCCGCTCAACGCCGTATTCTTCATAGTCTACATGGTGGCCGGCGCCCTGGTGATGATCGTGCTCATGCGGATCTTCAGGCTGCATGTCCTGGTCTTCCGGGTGCTTGAGTTCGTGATGATAGCCACTTCGAGCTCGATCGTATTCTACGCGTTCCTGAGGCTGGTGCTCGGATACGAGGACAGCACCACGATGGGCATCATCATGGGGCTGGCCTTCTCCGCTGCCAAGAGCCTCAGGCCATCGCTGAAGAACGCGGCTGCCATACTCGCCACGGCCGGCGTAGGCGTGATCTTCGGCATCTCGCTCGGCATGTTCCCGGTGGTGCTGTTCCTGGTCCTGCTTTCGGTATACGACTACCTCTCCGTATTCGCCACGAAGCACATGGTTGAGATGGCCAACTTCGTGGTGGAGAGAAACCTGGCGTTCACGGTCACCGCGAAGGCGCCACCGCCAGCCCCTGGCGAGAAGGAGCAGAGGGTGGACCTGGGAACAGGCGACATGGTCGCGCCCATAATGCTGGAGGTGTCCGCGCTCACGTTCAATCCGGTTGCCACGGCTTTCGTGTTCGTGGGCGCTGCCGTCTCGCTCTGGCTGTTCCTGTTCCTCGTGTGGAAGAAGAAGATGATACTCCCGGCGCTCCCGCCCATAGTGCTGGGGATGCTGGTCTTCCTTGCGATCGGGTTCCTGCTCGGCTTCTACTGATGTGTGCATTAATAAATAGTTAGTGGGAAAAAGAGAGCATGCAGGTAGTTAGAAGGGCCGCAGACGGCGCCAAAAGCGCTGAAGGCGGGATGCGGCAGTGCAGCGCCATGCATTCGAAGGGCGGGCAGGACAGAAACCATGATACGATGGCCGCCGCCAGGAAAAGGCTGCTGCCTCTTATTGATGCCACACATCACAGCATAGACGACTACGTGGACATGCTTCGGCAATCACCCACCATCCGTGATTTTGAGCGGTGCATGGTAGAGCAAATAGGCTGGGGGAGCAATTACAATTACGTGCTAGGGCCCCTCATGATGAAGCTCTATGCGGCGGATGCCGGGACGAGGCAGTTCATAGACGCTGAAACAAAAAACCTGGGGGTTTCCAGCGAAGCAATCGAATTGTATTTCAGGATGTACATAGTGCATGGGGCCCTTGGAATAGAGGTGAATCCGACGCTGAGGGGGCTGATACCGGACTGGCAGAGGGACGGCTTTGTCGAATTTGCCGACCAGCTGATGCTGGATGCGCTCAGGCGGCACATAGGGCTTGAGACAAGGCGCAGATAACTGGCGCTCAGGCCTTGTTCACGACGAGGTCCAGAACGACCTGGACAACCAGCGGCGAATATGGCCTGACGATGCGCTGGGACTGCATTTCCACGGAAACGCCGCTCTTTTCCGCTTTCAGCTCAGCTTTTTCCATCGCCTCGCCGAACGGGTCGCTGGCATCGGTGAGCGTGTAGAAGTGCACCATGCCGCCGCCTTTCACCGCTGAGAAAGCCACGTCCAAAAACTCCTCGGCGCTCTTGGGCAATGGCATGATGACGCGGTCGAACGACCCGGCAGGAAGCGAGCGCACGACATCGCGCGCGTCGCCCTGGATGGCTTCGATATTATCGAATCTGTTGAGCGCGATGTTCTCCTTCATGTAGCGCACCGCGTCCGGGTTTATCTCCACCGCAACGACGCGCGCGCCCGGCCGCTTTTTCGCTATGGCAAGCGCGAACGGGCCGACCCCTGCGAACAGCACCAGGACGCGTTCGCCCGGCTTCACCAAGTCAGCGATCCGTTTCCGCTCGCTGGCAAGCCGCACCGAGAAGTAGACCTTCGCCACGTCGAGCCTCATGGGCACGCCGTTCTCGCGGTAGGTCGTCTCCATCCTGTTTTCGCCTGCCAGGAAGCCGAGCCTGCGCACACGGAACTCGCCTTCCATGGGGCCGAGCTTCTTCAGCACCGTCTTCACGTTCTTGTGGACCCTGAGGAGCGCTTCGCCTATCTCCTTCTCCTTCGGCTGGAGCTCGTCGGGGATTTCCACGATGGCGATATCGCCTATTATGTCGAACGACGCGACCAACGCATCGCGTTCCGCGTCCGTCAGCAGGCCGGAGAGCGCATCCGCGAGCTTTTTCGGCGGGCGTTCACGCCGTTCCGCTTCACGCTCCACTACTTCGAACTTAGCGCCGGCCGGCAGGCCTTCTTTGGCACCAGCTGCGAGCGGCAGATAGATGAAATTCCCTTCGCTGGATATCGGATATCCGCTGTCAAGAAGTCCCGCTGCCAGCAGCTCCTGCCGCGTCCTCTCGCCGTCTTTCCGGGGGACTTTCAGGAATCGCATGGGCATCTATTCCAGCACGATCGCCGGCTTGTCCGGCAGTGCCGAGCGCGCCTTGTCGTGCTTCGCCTGCTCCTCGGGGAGGACTTCGACCGGGCAGGAATACTCCGCAGACAGGAACGCCTCCGCATCCTTGAGCGCGCCCAGCTCCTCAGCCTGGGAAAGCGGCAGTACGAGCGAATGCACGTTCTTCATTATCTGCTTCGCAACGCTCTGCACTTCCTTCATTGGCAGCTTCTCAGCAGCCGCGGCCTTCATGAGCGCCTCGAACGACGGGTTCGCTTTCGCCATGGCATAGAGCTTCCTTTTCCATTCCGACGCAACGTAGATTGTCACCCTGGACGGCTTCCTGTTTATCAGCTCGGAAATCTTCTCTATGTCGCCATGCACGCGGCGGATGAGCTCCTCGCCGCGCTCGA
>CAYZNP010000080.1:0-3992 GCA_964479815.1 Microcaldota archaeon | reverse complement strand
CGAACAGCATTTAAATCTTCTTTACGAATAGGAATTATGGCCAGCGAAGAAGAGATGATGTCAGAGCTAACGGGCATCGGCATCACCGAGCACGACGCTCTCGTCATCATGGACTGCATAGTGACGCGCAAATCCTGTTCCTGGGTCAACACCGATCCGGTGGACGAGAAACTGCTCCACGACCTCCGCGACCTCATCGCCGAGCACGGCTACAAGATAAAGGTGGACGTGCAGGCGGTGCCCACCAGGAACAAGTTCATCTGGGAAGTCAAAGTCCTCGCATGAGCGCGGCCATCCGAAAATCCTGGCCGACGCCATGGCTGCGATGAAAAGATAGAAAACAAGCGTTAAGGCCGGCTACTCTTTCTCTATCATGGCCAGGTCGCCCAGGGCGACAAGGTCTTCGTCTGCCCTCGCTTCTGCGGCAGCCTGTTTCCTGGCCGATATGCGCGCACCCTTCAATTCGTCATAGAGCTTCTTCAGCTCCTCTCTTATGGCCTTGAGCTGGACCTCTATGGTGCCTATCTCGGTCTCGCCTTCAAGGATGTCCTTCTCAACGTAGACCTGCTTGCGGCGGGCGCGCTCGACCTCCTTGACCTTGTCGAGCTGATCCTCGACCTTCTTGAGCTCCTTGAGCAGCTCCTTCTCCATGCGCGGCGTATACGCGGCCGTGGATATCCTGAACTCCAGTGCCCGTTTCTGCTTCCTGAAGGGTATCACCTGGACATCCCGGGTCTGTTCGAGGAACGGGATAAGGGCCTTCTGCTCGTACTTCTTGTACCTGATGCGACGGTTGAGCTGCTGGATGCGCTCGATGAGCTCGGATTTCCTTTTCTCGAGCCCCTCGATTTTTATGCGTAGTTCGTCCTCAGTCGCCATCGGTATCACGTAAAATGAGCGCTTTTCCTTTTATTGAGAGAATGGATTTAAAAATATTGACAGGCACCTTTAACGGGGTCGTTATGGCCGAAAAATTCTATTCAGGCATACTGCTATGGCTTGTCGCCGGCCTTGTGCTCGGTGCGATAGTCGGCTTGGTGCTGATACAAATGCAGCATGTCTCGGAGCCGCAGGGCAATACGACCCAGCAGCCAAGCGGCTCTAATCCCCCTGAGAACGGCACCGCCAAAACAGCGGTGATAGATATCAAGATCATAAAACCTCCGGACTGCCCCGAGTGCAGGCCGCTGGATGAGGTCATGCCGCAGCTGCGCAACGTCACTGAAAGCTTTAACATCACCATAGGCACGGTCGTAAATATCTCCGCCTCGGAGGGTGCGGCGCTCATCTCGAAATACGGCATAAAGAAGCTCCCGGCGATGGTGGTGACCGGCAATTTCAGCGAGGATTTCGCTTCCTGGTGGGCTGGCGGCCCTGGCACCAGGGAGAGCGATGGCGCGCTGGTCCTGAGGGACATCTATCCGCCCTATTACGAGAACGGCACCACAGTGGGCGTGGTGAAAGGGATAGCCATAGGCGCACCCGGCTGCCCGAAATGCGTAAATCCGGCAGACTATTTCGTGTCGCTCCAGGACCCCAGCGTGGACGTGAGGTTTTCCAGCACCAGTTTCCTGCAGGGGAACGATACGGCCGCCCAGGCGCTCATAGCGAAGTATAACATAACGAAACTGCCGGTGCTGCTGCTGAGCGACGACGTGCAGGCATATCCCATGTTCAGCCAGTACATACAGTCATACGGGGAGATGATCGATGGCTGGTTCATCCTCCGCAGTACCCCGCCCCCATACGTGGACGTGCAGACCGGCAAGGTACACGGCCTGGTAGAGGCGGTTTTCATCGTGAACACCAGCTGCAGCGACTGCTTCAATGCGTCAGGCCTGTCGGACTATCTCGCGCAGGGCAGCAGCGTCACGGTCGTGAACACCACGACCTACGAGGCCAATTCGACCGAAGGGAAGGCGCTGATGGCGAAATACGGGATACACAACCTGCCTGCAATCCTCTACTCGCCTGAGGCCTCGGCATATTCGGCCTTCACGGACATGTGGCTGCAGAGGAACTGCACCGTCGAGAGCGACGGCTGGTACGTCTTCAGGGGCTACGGCTTCCTCTCGGTGCCTTATCAGAATGTGACGGGCTAGGGCGCGCCTTCCAGATACTTCCTTCTTTTTTGCATCTCCCCGGACACACCCAGCCCATCGGGTGGAAGCAGGCTTGTGGAGAGAATTTTGTTGTTGGCAAGCGGCTCTATGCCTAAGATGGCTTTGATTGATGCAGCCCTGCGATTATTAATCGGCCATGAGCCTGAGGATATTGGAAGGCCGCGAACTGGCGTTTCGGAAGATTCACCAGGGGTGCGCCTCTTTGTTGTGTGGTTCATCGTATATATTGGTGTAAAAACAATTTATAAATATAACGTTGCGCTACCGTGCCAGGTCGTATTCCAGCAGGAGGTCAGGGCCGAACCGCCTTACCCTGGCCGGCCTCAGCAGCATCGCATCAGCCACCCGCGCGGCACCTTCCCCTCCGACGACCGGCTTCGCGCCACGCCCGCCGATTATCTTCGGCGCGACGAATAGGTAGAGCCGGTCTACTATGCCTGCCTCCAGTGCCCTGGCGTTCAGCTCGTTGCCTCCCTCTATCAGTATCCTGTGTATGCCCATGGCCCCGAGCGCCCGTAGGAGGAGGCGGAGATCAACCTCCCCAGCACCGCAGGCGAGGATGGTTGCGCGTGCGCCGAGCGACCGGGCCTTCCTTTTGGGCACCTTTCCGCTGGTGGCGATTATTGCCTTTCCGTCGTCGTTGCGCAGCGCTTTCGCGGCAGGAGGGATGCAAAGGTCGTGGTCGACTATTATGCGGTAAGGGTCAGGAAGCCCTTTTATGCGGGTGGTGAGGCGCGGGTTGTCTTTGAGTATAGTGCCGGCGCCCACCATGACTGCATCGAACGTGCCGCGCATGCGATGGACGTATGCGCGCGAGCGTTCGCTGCTTATCCATTTGGAGTCGCCTGTGCGCGTCGCAGTCTTTCCGTCAGCGCTCATGGCCATCTTCATGGCGACGAAGGGCTTTTTGGAAACGTTCGTGATATAGCGCCTGTTCATTGCCGCGGCTTCCTTCTGGCATACCGGCCCTGCGGTTGCGATGCGATGCGCACGCAGCTCCCTGGCGCCGCTTACTAGCGGGTTAGGGTCCCTCATGCCGAAAACGACGCGCTTTATGCCGCTGGCGATTATCGCTTCGGTGCAGGGCGGCGTCCGTTTCGCAGTGTGCGAGCAGGGTTCCAGCGTGACGTAGAGCGTGGACTGGCGCACGGCAGCACCGCGGCGCCGTGCGTCCTTTATTGCTTCTATCTCAGCGTGCGGCATGCCGGCTTTCCTGTGGTATCCTGTGCCGATTATCCTGCCATCCTTCACGAGCACCGCGCCCACGCGCGGGTTCGGGAACGGGTCTGCCTTCTTCGCCAGCTTCAATGCAAGCGCCATGAACCTGTCCATCGGATAGGGTTCTGCCGCACGTGTTTTATATTTTCGCATCGACCTGATTGGCATGGACCTGGTGCTTGTAGGGCTGTTTTTGTTTATGGTCTTCTTTCTCGCGCTCATCGTCATAGCGGGCATTGTCATCTTTTTCGGGGATCAGCTGGTGGGCATGGCCGAAGAGCTGCCAAGCCCCGGAGCCCCTGAAGTAATTGCGCAGCCCGTGGAAATGCCGCCGGATATGGTCCGCTACTTCGAGCTGAAAAACCGCTCCTGCAGCACACTGGCCGGCCCGGTCCTGATAGCGACCCAGGATTCTGCAGTGGCCGATGTCACCGGCCTTGGCGGCGGCCCTGAGGAACAGCTGGCCTTGGGCCTTGTGCTGGAGGATTACATTTTCAACCAGACCACGAGAACATATATCAGCGGGGACAAGATGAAGCTGGTCACCATTACGCCGGATGGGAACACGACCAGGATATGGAAGGACAACAGGATTTACGAGTGCAGCCCCAATTGCACTATGCACCTGCTCACCCCGAAAGAGGATGAGGA
>CAYZNP010000079.1:0-3992 GCA_964479815.1 Microcaldota archaeon | reverse complement strand
TGCCCTCAGGTTTTCCAATGGCCCGGGCGGGCCGTTTCTTTTGTAGTGTTAATGTAACCTTAAAGTAATAATGTTTATTAAGCTATCGTGGCCATTAACTGCAGGTGAGGCGATGATTGGAGACATTGGGCCGATATTCGGACAGCCGGACATGATACTGATTGGGATTTTCAGCATACTGCACATACTCGCTGCCGCGAGCGTGGTGGTTGCGGTGTATTTCGCTTACAAGCTGTACAAGGAAACCGACAGGGCCTGGTACTGGCTCTCGCTCCTCATGTCAGCCTTCCTTTTCGCGCTCGCGCAGTGGATTACGATAGTATTTCCTGGCGGGCCGCGCTTCGCGCTGCTGGGGATACTGAGCGAAAGCGGTGACATAGTCGCGACGCTGCTGCTTGCGGTATCGTGCTATGGAATCTACAAAACCATGAAGGACATAAGAAAGAGGGTCGAATGAAAACCATCCTTTTCTACTGGAGCAAAGGGGCCGACACGCGAGTGAGAATACTGAAAAAAATCGGCGGATGCAGCGCCAAGGGGGAAGGCTGCTACCTCAATACGATTGCTGCCTCCCTGGGGCTCAGCCACGTCGGCATAAAAAAGCACCTGGACCTCCTCATAGAAGAGGGGTACGTGCGCGTAATCAATCCAGGCGGAAAACCGGTCTTCCTGGAGCTGAGCCGCAAGGGGCTCGAGGTCCTGGACGAGTTCTCCCATAAGGCCGCTTCTGCTAAAAAGCCGTGAACGCCGGGCCTGATAGCCGGCGGATTGGGCACGGGAAACTGATTTAATGGTAGCATTCGCATTACCTGCATGGCCAAGAAGAAGGATGTTGTGGGAGAGGATGGCCCGCACGCGGGCTGGAAGAAGCTGCTCTACGGGGTATCTATAGCCATTGCGTTATGCGGGTCGGTCATACTCATCGCGTTCACGTTCCTGTTAAACGATGCCATCGACAAGACGCGCGACCTCACGTTGACCAATGTCCACGAAGTCCAGGACGACTTCACTGCGCTGGATGGCGCGCTGTCAAGCGCCGAGGACGAGCTAGATGTGGTGAATAGCACGCTGAGCGGCCTGCAGGGCACGTTCACGCCCCTGGAGAGCGGGCTGCGTAAAACCGGGGACGCCATCGGGGGCATGGCTGACGCGATATCAGCTGTGCCACTCATAGGCCAGACAGTGCCGCTCGGGGATTTGAAGGCTGCGTCCGCCTCCATGAAGGATGCAGCGGCAAAGCTCAACGACACATCAGCAACATTCGAACAGCACAAGGCGGGCATGAGCAGTCTGAAGGACAAGGTGGAGGGGATACGCCAGAGCGTGTCTGACCAGCGGGCGACGCTCGACCAAACCGCCACGTCCCTGGCCGACATCTTCGGACTCATCAAGCTGGCCAACTTCCTCTTCTTCCTGGTCGTGATAAGCATGTTCATCATGCTCGTCATAGACTCGGCCGCCGGCCTGCTCTAGCCGAAGATCGTCACGTCGGCCCATTCCACGCCGCCATAGCCAGCAGCCACCTTTTTCACGAAAATGCGATAGGCGTGGCCGTCCGGCGCGATCCAGGTGCGGGACTGGGGCGGGCAGACCACGAACCGGTCCATGACCGAGCCGTTCAGCGCAGTTATGCTGAAGATTCCGCACGGCTCGGACGATGAAGGTACGATGGAAACATCGTCAAGCACCAGCGAGTAGTTGCCGAAGGGAAGCGCGGGGCGCTGAACAGTGGCGTTTGCCGTGGCATTGGGGATGGTGCCATTGCTCATGTTGGAAACGCTGGCCGTGCTGGCGTTCTGGGCCGTTATGTTGCTCTCATTGATGACGGCCTCGCCGGGCGTGATGTTCTGCGCGGGCGGGGTTTGGTTCTGGACCTGGACGCTCGCATTTGGAGAGCCGCTTGCAGGCGCGGGATTTTCCCGGGGCTGCTGTATGCAGCCGAGCAGCAATAGCATGGCGAGTGCGATTATCACGATGCGCATGCATGCATATGGAAAAGCAAGGCAGATAAATGATGCTGGAGAAAGCGAAATGGTGTACGTGAAGATACATGAGAGAGGGGGTGAGAGGATCGTGGCCGCATGCGACGAGGAGCTCATAGGGAAGGCGCTGACGGACGGCAAGATCTACCTCGACCTTGACACGCACCGCGGGTTCTACGTGGGCGATAAAACCGATGCGTCCGGGCTGAGGAAGACGCTCGGCAGCTTCACGTCAGCGAACCTTGTCGGGAAAAATGCGGTGAAAGTGGCGCTGGGCATGGGGCTCGCCGCTGCCGACGACATAATGTATATAAATAGGATACCGTATATCCAAATCTACAAAATCTGAAAGGTGGGAGAGATGAAGGTAATTACGATAGTAGCGGACGACAAGGTTGGACTTCTTGCGGACATATCATACATACTCAGCAAGAGCAGGGTAAACATCGACTCGGTCAATGTCGACGTCGTGTCCGGAAAGGCCATAATAACGCTGAGCCTGTCGGACGTCATCAAGGGCAAAACCGTGCTCGAAGCGTCAGGCTACGCTGTTGAGGGCGGCGAGGCGGTCATCGTGAAGATGCCCGACCAGCCGGGCGAGCTGAACAAGATAACAGCCATGCTGTCCAAGGACGGCATAAACATAGAGAACGTGCACACGCTCTCCAAGGACGGCAAGAACACGGTGCTTTCCATAAGGACAGACAAGCCGAAGAGGGCTGCGACCATCCTCAAGAGCTACCTGATAACCAACGAATCGACTTACTGACGATTACTGAAACTCGGCTTCGAACGACCTGTCCTTCTTGTCAATCCGGGCCACTTTTGCTTTTTCCAGCTTTTCGAATTTTCCTTCCTTCACCAGCGCGAGCAGCTTTTCTATCTCGGCGTAGTGCGAATAGATGAAATCCCCTTTCTGCTTGTTGAGCTTCTCCTCTCCCATGAGCTCCTGCAGCCGTTCCCGCTGCTTCTCCAGGCGCCTGACAAGCTTTTCCACTTCCGGATTCGGCACCTCGACGTTCGCGTAATATTCGTCAGCCGCTTCCGACAGCGACGCGCATCCGCGCGCTTCGCTGTTCCTGTATCTGGAAAGCGGGGCGAGGGCGAAATCCGCCGGCTTGCCGTTTTCATAGAAGACTACCGGTTTAGCGGACGAGCGGATATTCTGCAGCTCATGCTCCAGCTTCAAGAGCTCACTGCTGCCCAGTTTATTTCCGGGCGCCTTCTCATCTATGCCCGCCCTGGCGAGAGCCTCGGCCGCATACTCCTTTCCGAAAGGCAGTTTCATCAGCGAGACGATTATGTACCTGTCGGACGTTTCGAGCGCAGTGAAAGGCGCTGATGGCGGCGAGTATGGCTTTCCTGCGGCAATCTCCCGCCCTGCCCATTTCTCGTATTTCACCGCGCACAGCGTAATGCCATTGCGGACTAGGACTGCATTGCCGTTGCCGAACATCTCGAAGACTAGCGTGCCCTTGTCGAACGCGAATGAGAGGATGCGGTCGTTGTTCACCTGCTCCAGCGAGACGAGCCGGGCATTGTCAAGCTCCTTCCCGGCTTTCTCCACGAACTTGTCCGGCTCGGCGCCCTCTTCGAGATAACGTGTCTCGTGTATGCGGACGCCAAGCTCGCACAATATCTCGCTGGTGCCGATTTTCATGCGATAGACGCCGTCGCCCAGCTTCCTGATGCGGTCGAAGTGCTTTCCAACGATTTTTGGCGCAAGCTCGCTGACTATGAATGAATATTCCAGCGCTGACATCTCATGCATGAAAAGGATACGCCATGAACGTTTAAATCGTTTCACTGCGAAGTGGCTGCATGGACCAGGAGGCAGAGCTTCTCAAAGCCCTCGGAAAGGACGGGCTCGAGCAGGCAATCGATGCCAAAATCGATTCGTTCCACGGGCTGCTCACCCGCGACGCGGCGCTCAGGCTCATAGCCATAGAGAGGGGCCTGCTCCGGGACAAGGAATACACTCTCGCCAGCATCCCAAAAGGCGCAAGGGGC
>CAYZNP010000078.1:0-4081 GCA_964479815.1 Microcaldota archaeon | reverse complement strand
GGGCGAATGGCCGCCGTCCAGCAAGATAACCACGCGCGTGTACGACAAGCTGTGCGTGCAGGGTGACAGGCCCATCCTCTGCCTGGGCTACACCGACCGCTCCATAATAATCCGAATCAACGACCGCGCAGCAGCGCTCGGGCTCAGCGCCAACGAGCTCGCCGAGCGCATAAAGTCGGTCATGGCCGATTTCGTCGATGGTGGCGGCGGCCACGTCAAGGCAGGCGCGATACGTGTGAAGCGCGGCTTTGCAAAGGACGTGCTGAACGAACTGCTGCGGCAGGCGGCGGCCGTGGCTAAAAAATAAACAGTGTAACGCATTCGTGGATTGTCGTAATTGCTGGACGGAAACAGCATCTATTTAAACAATTCTGGATAGTTATCCTTCCTTACACAATATGGAGGCCGGAGCATGAATCAAAAACTTGTGAAGCCCAATCCAGATGTACGAAAGACAAACCATAACCCGCTGGTATTCGAGTTGGCACATTACACCCTCAGGGAAACAGATGTTAATCCAGTGGTCGAAAAAGCCGAGGCTGAAGGAAAGCGCATCATCAGGGCAAATCTGGGCGACCCGACAAAATTCGACATATATCCCTTCCCGCGTCTTATGCATCACGTGAGCGAAGCCCAGTTAGACCCCCGGAACTGGGGCTACCCCCAGGCTGTTGGCATACCAGAATTACGTACTCTTCTTGCCACTGGCAACGTATTTTTCGGCACCAAAGGTTATAGTCTGCCGCCGCACCACGTTTTCATAGGTGCAGGTATCAGCGGCGTCGCCAGGGGCCTGCTGACAACGCTTATCGACCGTGCAAAAGGTCATGAGGTGATAATCCCCAAGTGGAGCTATATCATATATCTTGCCGAAGCCGCACTCAGCGGCGCCATAGTCAGAAACGTCGACCTCACACCCGAGGCCCTGGTCGACCTCAACAAACTGAAAGATACCATAAATCCGAAGACTAAGGCCGTGTTCATAACCACCGTGGGAAATCCGCTTGGCGTTGCCATGCCGCACGAGACATTCGGGGAAATAATAAAAATTATCAATGCCAAAGAGAGAGAGTTCAATCACGCGATTTATCTCATCGCGGATACTATTTACGAAGACTTCCGTCTCGGCCCTCCGCTTGACCCCATGCTGCTCTCCATACAGAACAACCGCATCGGACCGACCGTAGAGCTCTATTCAGTCTCCAAGATGTTCGCTGCGCCAGGCCTGCGGCTCGGGTGGATGCGCGTCTATCACAATGAGGGTGGGTTCCCAACGGATGTGCATGACTTCTGCGAGGGATTTTCCAATTGCCGCCAGCCTTCGCTGGGTCCTGCGCCCACCGCTACGCAACTTGGAGTCTTCAGAACCGCGAGCGAGTTCGAAAATCCGGCGAGCTGGAAAGAAATTACCGCATTAAAGGATACGCGGCGGATGGACGTCCGCGGTCGTGTGGCTGCAATACACCGGGCGCTTGCCGACCTGGATGGGGTGGTTCTCATGGACCGCGAGTATCCAAAAGCCAACTTCGACAATTCGTTCTATCTCGTCCCAGGCATAGACCAGCGCCTGTGCCCTCATGAAGGTCGTTCCCAGGCAAGCCGGATGGCAGAATTCAACAACGACCATTCGGATACCGTGCTGGCGACCACGCCCGCAGAGCATTTCCTCGCCAAGGCTTATCGCGACGAACACAAAAAGACCCAAGACCGCTTCCGTGTCGTGGCACTTGACCCTAAACCCGACGGTGTAGTCGAGTCTGTGAGGAGCTTCGTGGCCCACCTTAAATCCAAGCACTAGCCCCTCGAAACAATTATTAGAGTGCGCTCCGATAGTCAACTACTACTTGCGGTGTGTTCCATGATGAGAGTAGCCATAAGCGGATTCGGCAGGATAGGAAAATCTTTCCTAAAGGCTGCGATAAAGCAGGAGGCGCTCGGAAAGGATTTCGAGGTCGTGGCCATCAACACGCGCAGCCCTGTCGAGCCGCATGCGCACCTTTTCAAGTACGATTCCGTCTACGGTCCGTTCCACGGCAAGGTGGAAGTGAAGAACGGCAACCTTGTGGTCAACGGGCATGAGATAAAATGGATCACCGAAACAGACCCGCTCAAGCTCCCCTGGAAGGAGCTTAGCATAGACCTCGTGCTCGAGAGCAGCGGCACGTTCCGCTCGCGCGCAGACAGCGAGAAGCACATCAAGGCAGGCGCGAAGCACGTGCTCATCTCTGCCCCGGCCAAGGACGTTGACGCCACCATAGTTCCTGGCGTGAACGACCACCTGGCGACCAAGAGCATGACCGTATTCTCGCTCGCCTCGTGCACTACGAATTGCCTCGCGCCCATACTCAAGACGATTGATGCGAAGTTCGGCATCGAATGCGGGTTCCTGAGCACAGTGCACGCATATACGAACGACCAGAACCTCGTGGATGGCACCCACTCCGACCTTAGAAGGGCGAGGGCAGCTGCCCTGAACATAATACCTACAAGCACAGGCGCGGCCAAGGCCATAGGCGACGTGATACCGTCGCTCGCCGGCTCCATGGACGGCCTGGCATTCCGCGTGCCAGTGGCAGACGGCTCCATGAACGACATGACGCTGCTCCTGAAGAAGGAAGCAAAGGCAGAGGAGATAAACGCTGAGCTGAAGCGCGCCTCCAACGAGGAGCTGAAGGGCATCCTCGGCTACACAGAGGAGCCGCTGGTCTCCACGGACATAATCGGCACGACCACTTCCTCGGTCGTGGACTCGAAACTGACGAACTCCCGCGGCAGGCTGGTGAAAATCTGCGCCTGGTACGACAACGAGTTCGGCTATTCCAACCGCCTGGTCGATTTCGTGAAGAAGCTGGCCAAGCTCTGAGTCCCGAACGAAAAGCTTTTATAAATCAGCTTCCTATAAGCTCTCAATGGCAATCGGATTAGAAGTCGCAGCCTCCAACATAGCGAATTTCCTTTCGACCATAGCGCCCATCATAGCGCTGATACTGATAATCCTGGGCGGCATAATCTATGGCCTTGCGCAGACCCAGCCCCCTGACGTCAGGGGCAAGTGGCAGACCGCCGCCATAAGCATGATTGTGGGCGGCATAATAGTCGGTGCTATAAGCGGCGCCGCGACAATAATCGAGTCTACTTCCTCCAACCTGCTTAAGCCTGTGTGAGCGTTTTTTGCTTGTACCTGCCAGCGCGAGCCAGGTCCTCCTGAAGTTTGGTGGAGCTTTATCCTATGCTAGGCAGGAGGAAAGCTCCGCGGAAATGAGCCCCCGGAATCTATTTAAAGAACCAAGCTCATAAGTCAAACATAGATATAGTATATACCTATGTTGTATAAGTATATACTTATGGGTGAAAAAATGAAAGAATCCGAAGTGAAGCTGGAAGATGAGGGTTTTGAGGAAGTCCCTTCCTCAGACAAGGCCGCTGCGCCAAGCCAGGGCTCCAACAGGCCTGACCTGCGCGTGGTGCAGGCAGACCGCGACAAGACAGGCAATGTGGTCTACAAGAACGTGGGTGGCATGTGGAAGAACGTTTCCAAGAACGGCAATGACTTTTACACGCTTAAAATCGGCGAGCTGAAGCTGCTGGTATTCCCGAACGACCGGAAGTGAGAACATGGCAGAAGACAAGGACAAGAAGAAGAAATACTACAAGGACCTGGAAGACCTTCCTGGCGTGGGCGAGGTCACCGCCGAGAAACTGAGAGCCGGGGGTTTCAGCGAGTTCTCGGCAATCGCTGCGGCCCTGCCGCACGAGCTGGCTGAAATCGCAGGCATGAGCGTCGAGTCAGCGAAAAAAGCGATTGAGGCATCCAAGAGCATGGTGGAGATAGGATTCGAAACTGCAGACAGCGTGTTCGAGAGGCGCAAGAGCATAACCCGGATAAAGACCGGCTCCATAGCGCTTGACGAGCTGATTGGCGGCGGAATCGAGACCATGGCGATAACCGAGATGTACGGGAAATTCGCATCCGGAAAATCGCAGCTGGGCTTCCAGCTCGTCGTGAACGTGCAGAAGCCAGTGGAACAGGGCGGCCTCGGCGGCGGGGTGCTTTTCGTCGATACCGAAGCCACGTTCAGGC
>CAYZNP010000077.1:0-4202 GCA_964479815.1 Microcaldota archaeon | reverse complement strand
CAGAAAAACAGCGGAGGGATGTTTCCGTGGCAAGAAGCGTTTCGTTCCTGAAGGACGACTTCAGGAGGAAGCTCAGGCAGTTTGGCCTGAGCGACGAGAAGATGGAGGAGCTGACCAAATCTTTCGAGAAGGCCAACCGCCACATGGATGTGGTGTCATTCGTGATGGAGCTGGAGCGCGACGGAGTAATACGCCGCAACATCAGCGACTTCCTCAAGGACGGGGGCATAGACGACATAACCATAATCAACATCTTCGGCAAGGTGGACCTCAAGAAGAGTGGCGGCGTCGGCAGGGAAATCAGCCAGATAATTCTAGAGGACTGAGCCTATGAAGGTGTGCATCTCGTGCGAAATGGACGTGTCAGGGAAGAAGGCATATCCCATAAAGGAGGACCGCGTCATCAGGGCAGTGCGCGCCGCCAAGAAGGCGCTGGGCATAGCCAGGATGAACGAGCTATATGTGTGCGAGAACTGCCTGGAGAAGCACAAGGTCCGCAGGCAGAGCTTCGAGAAGAGCATGCTGTTCGCCACCGTGCTTGGCGGCCTCATCGTCATAGTCATGCTCGGCATGATACTCTTATCCGGCAAGCTCGATGCGTGGGCGGTGGTGTCCAGCCTCATAATAGGGGGCTTCGTCATGCTGCTCCCATTCTTCAGGTACGCGCCGGCTGTGCAGCTTCCGCCGGGCCCGGAGCCGACGCCCGGCCCTGGGCCGTCCCCGCTCCCGCCGATGCCAGGGGGTCCCGGCTTAGTGAAGGCGAAACGCAAGAGGTGAGAACATGGCACTTCCGCAACCGCAGAAAGCAACAGCACCGAAACAGCCGGCAGCAGCTCCGGCTCAGGGAAGCAAAGAGCCTGTGCATCCGCCGCAGGTGGACGGGTTCAAGCTCAAGGGGGAACTCAAGGGCTCGCTGAAGGATATAGCGAACCTCCTGCGCTCCATATCCTTCCTGGAGATAGCACCCGAGAAGGACCTGGTAAACGTCATTTATGTCGAGAGCAGGGACATAAACAAGAACCCCTATCTCTTCTCCCTGATGAAAATCAAGGAGGATGAGGTGGAGGTCTTATACTCCATTCCCCCGGAAATAGGCCCTAAGAAAAGGAGGATGGACGTAATACGCTACCTGCTCAACATCTTCTCGCTCGTGGAGTCCGCCTACAAGGTGGATGACAAGGTCGTCTACCAGCTCATCGAGAATGCGGTCAAGGAACTCACCAGTTCGGTGACCATGGACTACTCAAAGCTCTACACGGCCTATGATTCGGTGAAGAAGGAGGTGGACGACCTCAAGAAGAAGGTCGACCGCCTCAACGACCAGAACCAGGCGCTGACTACGAAGAACTACGAGCTCAAGAGCCAGAATGACGATATGCGTATCAGGGTGCAGGAGCTGGAAGGCCTGTCGGATGACGCGCTGAAGGCCAAGCTGCAGGAATGGATAACCGAGCACAACGGCTCCATAACCATACCCGAGTTCACCAAGCTCTACAAGGTCTCGGATGCCCGCGTGGAGGAGCTGCTGAACAAGCTCGTCAGCGAAGGGTATCTCGAGGTAGTGCAGTAAGAGGATTGTAATGGTCGAGATCGGGAAGATAAAAATCGTGAAGAAGACCTACCAGTTCGGGGTCAGGAAGAAGTACCCTTACGTAGGCCACTATAAGACCAGGGAGCTCACGCCGATCGAGCGGATACGGAGTGCGGTCGGGAAACTGCTTGCACCAAAAAAGGCCGGGAAGAAAGCCGAGATGGCGGCACGGCCGGTCCCTGGAGGATTCAACTTCGTCGTCTTCGGCGCAGCTATCCTCGTGGCGCTCATCATACTTACGCTGGGATGGCTGTACCTCATGGTTCAGGGCGTCGCCCAGCCGGGGCTCTTCCAGCCGCAGCTCCAGACGCCTACCATAGACAATGCCATCCTGGGCGGCGAGGTGCTCACGGCCGGCACACGCGGCACCGCAGAACACGTCGCCGCGGTAAGGGTGGATTACAGGACAGGCAACCTGGTAAACTACACCGTGAACATCACTACCTACGACGCGAGGATACCCTCGCAGGTGTTCGTGCTTAACAGCGAGAGGTTCGAGGCGACGACCTATGCGAATTTCATCCTGACGCTCAGGGCGGAACTGGCCAAAAGGCAGATACTGCTGAACGAAATCAGCATAAGGCAGCTGGAAACGCTCCCTGACGGTGCCATAGTTCTCGTGCCTACCGGAGTCATACCAAAGGAGCTGCTGAGCGTCGGCAGCAGCCTGACCATGGACAGCCTTGCCAGCCGCGGAGTGGTGGTCATCTACATCGGCCAGCCATTCACCAATATGCTCAACGGCACGCTGGTGGTCGAAACACCTCCGAACGTAGTCAAGAAGATACCTGTCTCATTCCAGGAATCCGGAACGCTGGTGCCAAGCGGAGGGTTCCACCTGTTCCAGCCGCTCTACCGGGCGACCTCCGCGGGGGCATGGGCGTCCAGCATGGCCTACGACGCCGTCAGCGTGCTCACCAAAGGCGATGGCGCATTTCTTTTCGTCCCGCAGACGCTGGACGGCGGGTGGAGGGGGAACTACACCGCCGCGGCGGATGACGTGGCAAGAATCATATTCGAAACGCCATGGGCCCAGCCCAATGCGGTTCCGAAGCTCTACGGGTTCGTGAACCAGACGAGCTACTCCGGAGCGTCGTATTTCTTCTCCGGGCCGTTCAAGGGCAACACTTCCACGGTGAGGGCGGAGTTCACCGGATACTCGGCCGCGTCCGTCTATCCGGTGCAGGAGACGACCTTCACCTGGCTGGAAAAGAAGCCGCAGGGCGAGCTGTTCATAGAGCAGGGCGTGAACCTGGTTCCCACCAACATAACCAATGAGAGGATCCGGCTCAACGCCAGGCTGCGCGAGCCCGTGGCCGCCCAGCCGAACATGTTCCTAAGCATAGTCGACGCCAACGGCACGGAGGTGCAGCGCTTCCCGGAGGGGAACGTCAACGTGCAGGCCGACAGCTCGTTCGACATGCCGGTCTACGTAGACCGCGGCGAGTACATGGTAAAGCTGGTGGATAGCGGGGGCAGGGTGTACGCCCAGACCTACATGAACGTCACGTCCATAGACATCAGATACACAGGCACCTCGAGCAAGAAGCGCTCGGCCTATCAATTCAGCATAACCATGAGCGGCAACCCGATGCCGCTCGATAGCGTGCACGTGGCAGTGGATGGCGGAAGATACGGCAGTTACGACTTCAGCGGCATCTCCAGCATCACGGTGGACGTGGAGAATTTCACCGGCGGCGACGCGCTGCCCCTGGGAGGGCACGAGTTCGAATTCACGGCCGGCGGGCTCAAGATGGTCGTGCCCGTGGGCTTGGTCAGGACCCAGACGATCTTCGATAACCCCCTCCTCTGGCTCGTCATCGTGCTGACCGGCGGCATAGTCGGCATCGGCATATTCTTCGCGAGGCAGGAGGACGTGGTCTATTCCGTCGACATACCGGACTTCCCGCCGGTGGCGCGAACAAAGATAACGCTGCCTCCGGATACCGTGCTTGGCGTGCTGGCGAAGGTCAATGAGAACTACCGCTGGCAGAACACGCCGCTCACGCCTTCGGAGATAAAGAACGGATTCAAGGACGTATTCTACAAGGGCAGGCCGATTTACGTTACGGACTACAACGTGGAGTACCTGCTAAACGAGCTGGAGAAGAAGCGGAAGGTAAAGGAGTCCATGGGCTACTACGGCCTCGTGCAGTGGGAGGAAAACAGCAAGCGCTCGATAAGCTATCTTGCCATGATGCGCAGGCTCCGGGACATCTGCGTCAACAACGCGGTGCCGTTCACCAGCCTTGGCGAGTCCGGGGCCGCTGACAGCGAGGTCACGGTGGCGGGCCAGCAGATGTTCCTGCACTTCTACGAGAAGGAAGGTGAGCCGCGGCAGCTCCTGAAGAGGGCGCTGGGCACCATAGGCAAGGGCATAACCATAATCCTGTTCAGGGGGGAGGGCGAAAAAGCCCAGTTCCAGGACGTGATGCACTCGCCTTCAGTGGCGCCGCTCATGCTCAAGATGGAGGCGGACAGCGGGTCCGTGCAGCTGCTGACCGCGGACGAGTTCGAGAAGATGCTCATAGAGTTCAAGTCGATGTGAGCTACAGTCTCATTATAGTGCCCTTGGCCGGGAAGACGAAATCTCCGTACATGGTCGCGCTTT
>CAYZNP010000076.1:0-4311 GCA_964479815.1 Microcaldota archaeon | reverse complement strand
CGGTCGTAAGCGTCTTCACTATGTTGCTCGTGAGCCCTTTCATGCCGCTTCACCCTTTCCCATGACGCTGGTCACGGTCCATGCCTTGGTCTTGCTCAACTTTCGCGTTTCCGCCAGCTCCACCATGTCGCCCACCTTCGCTGCTATGCACGGCGGGTTGTGCGCCGCGATGTGCGAGCGCCCCTTGGCCCATTTCTGGTACTTGGAGATGAACTTGGTAGTGTCCCTTTCCACTATAACGGTGTGCCTCGACTTGGCGCTGACCACCCGGCCGGAGACGGTCTCTCCCCTGAGTTTCAGCCCGCCGTGTCGGAAGCACTTCTTGTCATCGCATTTTTCTGCCATCAATATCACCATCTCTGCCTATTGCTGGGGCATTCTCGCTCGTAGAACGAACGAAACCCACATTACAAAGCGCGCGAATCCCTTTCCGCTGGAAAGAGGTGTTCATGCGCCGCCAGCCGTAATGAGCGGCCGATTGAGTGTAATATAATACGGGTAGACCTAATTTAGATACAAATATTTATAAATGATTAGACGGAACCCGCGCCTTATTTCCATCCGTGCCGGCTCAGGTACTTGGTACACTGGTCGTAGATAAAGCCTCTTCCGCTCCCTGTGGCCTCGCCATAGATTGAAAAACCGAAATGATCGTCAAGGGGGGTTAAATGGTATGAATACGCAGTGGTGAAGATGAGCTTCCGGTTCCCGATCGGATCGGGAACACCCGGCTCCAGCAGGAGATACATCCCGGAACGCATGGACGTGCTCTTGATGTCGTAGGTGAAGCCAAGAGCGAGATGCCCGCCCTTGTATTCCCCGGTCGGATATGGCTTGTCATCCTTGGTCGTGGAGGGCAGGAGGTATAATGAAATCGCAGGCCGCGCCCCACGGGTTATTTCAATCACCGGTTCTGTCGAGGTGAGAACGCCAGGCATGCCAGCCAGCTTGGCCACTATGTGCCTGAAGGCGTAGCGATTCAGCACAGCACGCGAGATTTCGCTGCGGCCGAAAGAACGCCAACTGTTGGACAGCACCTCGCAAATCAGGGCGGTGTCAGGTGAGTGGGTGTTAAAGGATATGCGCTCGAATGGAAGGGTATCTGGCAGAATCGGTATCCGGTATATGGGGAATTCGCGGTTCTGGTAGAACGTGTCCACTATGGCAAGATCTTCTTTGCGCAGATCCTGTGAGTTCCAGTAATTATAGCGTGTGTGAACGCTGTCAGAATTGAGCGTATCAAAAGAAGTATCGCTGGCTGAATGGCCGCGAAATGGACGAGACACATCTTTGAAAATCACCGAAGGACCGCATTTCAAGGCCGTATCGTACCTGAATTGCAGCACGGTGTCCTGCTTGATTTCAGGGCCGAAGAGCTCTTCTATGATCCGATTGTGCCTAATCTTGGATCTGACTATGAGTATGCCATTCTTGCGCACTATGATTTCAGCGTTGAACCACGTCTCGACTGGAATCGACGGATGGCGGTATACCAGAAAAGTGTCATGGATGCACGCGATGCCGCATGCCACCCTCCGCCCTACGTAGTGCCTGTGGATGCCAGGCGTATCAAGGTATGCAGACTTGGGCGGTATGATGATCACAGGCGGGAGCTTGTCCGCAGACAGGCTGATTTGAATGGGATTGCGCTCTATATACTTGTTTTTCTGCAGGCGCTTGAGTTCTGCGATGGAATTGTGGAGCCGGACGGTTTTCACGGGAATTTTGACTGTATCCATCCTGGGTTTTTCCTCAACTGGTTCGACGTTCTCCACGACCACCTTCTGCGGCGGCTGTGGCGGGATGTAAGGGGGTTTCTTGGCACAGCCTGCAGCCAGCGGCAGGAATGCGGCGGCTGCAATGAGGAACGTGCACAGCCTGCCGGCCGGAGTCCTGGGGGATGCGCGGTGCGGCCCTGATGAATAGTTGAGCTTCATATCTCCCACCCGGAATGATATTGTGGGAGAAGCTATTAAATCAGACCTTTTTCGCCCTTTCGTGCGGGCGGAACGTGATTTTCGCCCCGTCAACGTCCATCTTTCCGCCGTCATCCAGGGTGAAGCGGAACGTTGCCGACACCTTCGGCACCCGCACTTCCTTCCCGCCCGGCACCTCTATCATAATGAGATTCTTTGTTTCGTCCACCACTTTGCCGTGCAGGCCGATGAGCTTCCGCTGGCTGGAATTGGAGATCTCAACTTCTAGCCCTATGAAAGTCGAGAAAAGAAGATTCTTCCGGTCTATCATCAGGTTTACCTGACTTCTATGCTCTCTTCCAGATAGCCGAGCTGCTTGAGCGCACCGGAGACCTTGTTCTTGTGGTTACCCTGCAGGATTATCTGGCCGTCCTTGGCTGTCCCGCCGCAGGCCAGCTTGTGCTTCAGTTCCTTGGTCGTCTGGTCCAGCTGGGCCTTGTCTATGCCCTCGACTATCGTGACCATCTTCTTGAATTTTTTGGAAGTCGTATAAACCTTGATTTTCGCTACTCCCTGTTTGTCAAGGATCTCGCAAACGCAAAGGTCCTTGAGCATTCCGCATTTTTGGCATTTATCCAATACATTCACCTACATATTATTCCGCTTTCGTAATATATAAAGGTTCGCTTATTTCCGCTTTTCTACAGACGCTACCACAGCAGGCCCCTTGGCCTCGGGAGCTGGGGCAGGGCCTTTGGCCGGAGCCTTCGCATGTGCCTTGTGGGCTGCATGCGCCTTTGCCGCCTCGATGCTTCCCCAGGTGAGCAGCTTCGCAATCGCCTTGCGCAACGGCTTCGTCTTCTCCTTCTTGCCCTCGCCGCGGAGCTCGAGCATGGCTTTCTCCAGCTCTGCTATCTTCTTGGCGCGCTCGTCTGCGCTCATCTTCTTCAGTTCGCTTTTCCGTATGATTGCCATGTGAATCCCTCAGTGCCTTCTCCGCGGCGGTGCGTTCCTGGCCTTCTCGGCCGCTTCCCTCTCCTCGGCGGTTGGCGGTGCCCTGGGCTCGCGCCCTTCGGTGACCTCGCTGGCCGCCTCTATGACTTTTGGAAGCACGACCTTGATGTTCTCCTTGTCCGGGAACACGGTCCCCGGCGGCACGATGCGGACGAGCACGCCGATTACGCCTGATTTGGTGTTGGCGTTCAGGTGCGCCACGCGCACGAGCCTTGCCGGCTCGCCAGCCGAAGGAATGTAGCCTGCCATGACGCGCAGCCGTTTCGCCTTCGCGCCCTTTGCACCTATCTTGCCGGCCGCTTTAATCTCCGCGCCGAGCGCACCGGCACGCATGACTTCGCGGAGCACGAAATGCAGAACGGCGCGCACCTTCTTGCCCTGCTCGATATACTTGGATGCCTTTTTGGCTACCATGCGCGGCTCAAGGGACGGGTTGCGGACCTCTATGACGCTGATCTGCGGGTTCTCGATTTTGAACTCCTTCTTTATGACATCCGTCAATTCGTTGATTAGCTTGCCCCTCTTGCCGATTATCCTGGCGGGATTCGTGACCTCGAGCGTTATCCTCGTCACCAGCGGCGTGCGCTGGATGTCGACGCTCGCCAAACCGGCACGGTCCAGCTTCAGCTCGAGGAACTTCATGACCTGGTACTTGCTTATCTGCTCCTCAATCAGCTTATCCTGGTAAAGCATCCATAATCACCTTTTCTTGTACTCCCCGTGGTGGTGGGGCTCGCCTTCGTCGTGCTTCTTCTCCTGCTCGAACTCCTTCTCGGCCTCGTGCTTGTGCTCGTGCTCGCCCTTGGCCTCGTCCTTGAGGCTCGTCGTTGGCGGCTTCGCTTCAGGAGGCTTGCCGATAACCGGCGCCTCAGGCTTTTTCGCCTCTGGCTTTGCCGGAGCTTTCACAGTAACGCCTTTCGGGACTTCAGAGCCCTTGAGGATTATCTCGATGCGCGACGTCTCGAGGTTCGACCTCGCCCAGCGCCCCTTGGACGCCAAACGGGGGAAGGACATCTTCTTGTTGGCGCATGCCGCCTGCACGGTATACACGTCGCCCATGCCCTGGGTGCGGCCGTTGGCCATGGCCGATTGCAGCACCTTCAGCACGATGCCGGCTGACTTCCAGGGATACCTGCCCTTGCGGCCTCCGAGCTCGCGCCTGTGGCCGAGCTTCTTGCAGTGCCTCTTGAAAAGCACCGGGATTCCGCCCTCCGTAGGCTTCGTAGCCGCTTTCTCGAGGAATGCCACTGCCTTATCGGCGTCCATGCCGCGTATCCTGGCGCAGACTTCCGCGAGGTCCTTCCAGGAGGCGTTCACCCCCTCGGTCCGCGCAGCAGCGCATTTTTCCGGATTCGATGAGTATCCTTTCATAGCCATCACT
>CAYZNP010000075.1:0-4474 GCA_964479815.1 Microcaldota archaeon | reverse complement strand
CTATGATGCTCATCTTTCCCTTCTCAATCATGCCGAGCACGCGGTAGTAGTCCTCAAACTGCGGGCCGTAGAGCGTGCCTATGCGGAGAATCACATGGTTCTGGTGCGCTGAAACGATTTTTTCCGCGTCGTATTTGGAGCGGGCGTACGCCGAGTCGGGGTTTGTGCCTGTTTTCTCGTTTGCAGGGGTTTCTGCCAGCTTCTTGCCATAGACGGAAACCGAGCTGGAGAATACGATGCGGCACGCCATGGGCAGCGCACCCACTATGCGCCTTGTCAGTTCCACATTGGCTTCCTGCATCTTCCCCTCATCCACGGTATCAACAGAGCCTGCGATGTGGATGACGCACGCCGCGTCCCTGAATATGCACTTCAGCTGTCCTGCGGAAAAATCAGTTATTATCTCGTTCTTCAGGCCGGACGGCTTCCGGACGAGCGGCATTGCTCCGGTCTTGGCAAGCACTGCGCCTCCGAGCCTGCCGGTCGCGCCGGTGATATAAGCCTTAGTGAGCGGCATATTTCTTCCCGATTTCCTCAAGTTTCCTGTCTATCCGCTTCTCGGCTTCCAGCCGTTCAAGCGAATATTCCTTCATGTCCATGAACTTCATGCCCGAGGCGAGCAGCGGATGGACCCGTTGAATCTCATTGAACATCTCCTGGGCCATGCGCCTGTAATCGACGTGGCCCTGCATCGCGCTGCGCAGCTCAAGCAGGTGGTACGCCTCGCGCAGGTTGAACGTCATGTGCCAGCGGATGTTGTACGCGAGCGGAACG
This sequence comes from Microcaldota archaeon, assembly GCA_964479815.1. Lineage (GTDB taxonomy): Archaea > Micrarchaeota > Micrarchaeia > Anstonellales > Bilamarchaeaceae > Bilamarchaeum. The sequence continues at coordinate 3,700 of CAYZNP010000075.1, read as the reverse complement.
ACGTATTGCGCCTCCTTGGGGTATTCAGACGCGATCTCGTCATAGGCGTCAGCGGCGAAGGACATCGCATCGCGGAATTCCTTTTCGCAGCCTGCCTCGGCTATCTCAGGCGGCATCTTGTAGCCGAGATAAGGCGTCAATAACTGCCTCTGCTGCGTGAGCACCCTGTGCCTGTGGATGTCCCTGTACGCGCCATAGTTGCCGCATATCTCAAACGTATAATACGCCTGCTCGAAAGCCCTTCCTGGCTTCTGCCTGCGGTTCTCACGCTCATTGATATACGCCTTGATGATGGTTTCCTTCTCCTCGCGGCTCATTTCCGCGACAATCATGCCAATCTCTTTCATCGGCTTGAGCAGGTACGGATAGAGTGCAGCGATGATTATCCTCCGCTCAGCGTCCTCGTCATAATCGACCAATGCAACTGATTCGCCGCCGCCCGCGCCCGCATATTTCGCGGCCAGCTTCTCCATCTGTCCGCGCACGCGCCTGTAGAATCCCTGCATCGCCACGCCATTCTTGTCATTCGCGCGCTTGACGAACGATGGTATGTGGGTGGCGAGTTCCGTCTGCATCATGCCTGCCAGTTCGCGTATCTCAACAAGGTCATCGGCGTACATTTTCGTAAGAAGATACTCATATGCGCGGCCATCGCCGAAAAATCCCATGTTGGTGAGCGTCGCTGCAGGCAGCAGCCCGCGCAGCAGGTCGCACGTCTTGGCGCGCACGGTTGCCGCGTAGGCGCGGTCTGACGTCTGCGCGTCCTTTGGCTGCTTTTCCATGATGAACTTCGATATCCGCGGTATCAGGTCAGCGTAGGTCTGGAAGCACTTGTCGCACGACTTGCTGTAGAGCGATGCGAACTCAGATTTCATCAGCGTCTTCTCGCGCAGGTACGGCCATGTGCCGTCAGGGCGTTTCACGTCGAAATAGACGTAACGTGTCGATTTCTCGAGCGGCGAAAGCCCGATTCTCGCGTCCTCAAGCGTTTTGGTCGCTATGATGGAGATTTCCTCCACTGCGATGTGCGCGCCAGCGAGCTCCGCGACGCTGTCATCCCCATAGCCTACAAGGACGCGGTCGTAGAACTCCTCTGCCTTTTTCGTCTGCACGATATTGCCTGCAGGCTTCACGTCGCCGAGCATCTCCTTCATGCCCAGCTCAGGAGAAAGCATGAATTCGTCAAGGAGCACGCGCCGCAGGCTTTTCGGGCTCCTGCTATAGCGTGAGAAGAGCGCGCCCTTCACGACCTCGGGCAGGTTCGTCAGCACGAACACGGGCCTGTCAAGGTTGCTCACGAACGGCTGGAGCAGTTTCCGCTCCTCTCCGCTGAACTCTTCCGCCATGTTCGCCTTTTCCCGCAAAGGGTTTTTATCTGCTCCGGCAGTTCATGCCCTGGCAGGCCCGCCGTCTTTCTGGGCGGTGCTGAGAATCGTGAACTCCAATGCCAGGACGAAGAAATTTATGAGCAGGAAACTTGGAAGCAGCCCGAGAAAGTAGTTGAGGGCAAAAAACCCCGCTACGGCCGCCATGACCAGCAGGTAACCGAAGTCCACCTGCTCATCCGAATATTTGCTGACAAGGAGGGAGATATCCCCCTTCCATATCCTTATCCGTTTGTCATAAGAATATTTCGTGGATGGAAGGGGTATGAGTTCGCTGAGGTAGACTAAATGGCCCAGAAGATAAAGGAAGGCCATGCCTGCAAAAAACACGCCCAGAAGCTCTAGGGGAGGGAGGTCCCGGTTGATTATATACGCGGCGACCGGGCCGTATAGGAACTGGTAGACTCCCATGAAGAATGCCATGAAGATGAACCAGGCATAAAAGAAAGCGCGCGAGTAAGCCCCTATGCTGGCGTTTGTAACCGACAGGGCCAAAGTCCCCAGCGTTGGAAGGAGCGCAAGGGCCCAGAGCGGCCACCAGAGTATCGTCTCGAAGTATTTCGCTACGATATACCAGAACAGTATCGTAAATGCGAGGAGGACCCGCTCATTTATCTGCGGCAGGATGTCTTTCTTGAAATACAGGCAAAACATCAGCGGGAATAATATGGAAAATGTAAGGATGAACGTAAAGCCGTATGAGCCGCCGGCCTTGCTGTAAAAGGCAGCCAGCACGGCACAGACGATTATCATGCCTGCGATGAACGTGTTATTCCTGCCTTTCCGCAGTATGATTGCCTGGACTAGTATGCCGAAGGCAAACAACAGGCCCACAAGGATCGGATCCATAAGAGCTATCCTGGTTGTTTATCTGATGCGAATTGCCGATTAGCCAAGAAGCGCCTTGAGCGCGCCGACGAGCTGCGGCCGTCCTGCCACGATTTTTGCAACCACTGACGGGAACTTTCCATCCATGATATCCCTCAGGTCGCTGTCAGCCAGCGTGCTGAAGATGTAGTTGAAGTCGTCGTCGCTGAGGTTCTCCATGACCTTGCGCAATATCAGCTTCTTCTCAAGCGCCTTGCCCACCCCCGCGCGCCAGGGAACTTCGTAGCTCTTATAGAGGAAGTCGCGCGAGAAGTCCTTCTTCTTCAACGCCTCCACCGCGGCGTTGCCTGCGAGCACGCCGGTCTCCATGGCGATGGCTATCCCGCCGCCGTGTATCGGGTCCACCTGCTTCGCAGCGGTGCCGATGACCATGCAGCCGTCCTTCACGAACTCGTTTATGGGCGCGCCGACGGAGATCACGCCGCCGAAATCCAGCAGCGTGCTCGCGTCCTTCAATTGGTCGTTGTTCCTTATGAAGTCATCAAGGAGCAGCTTCGGGTCTGCCCCCTTTATGCCGTTCTTCTCGCCGTTGGTCACATTGCCGCCGATGCCGATGCCCACGTTGGCCTTCCTGTCGGCCTTTGGAAAGATCCAACAGTAACCTCTGGGCGCTATCTTATTGCCGAAATACAGTTCAATCAGGTTCTCGTGGTCGTAGGGCTTCATCTCGTACTGGTAGCAGGTGTCCACGTCGTAGAGCTGGTGGACTGTCTTGAAGCCCATCTCCCTCGCCATCATGGACTCCATGCCCTCCGCGGAGACGATGAGCGGCGCCCGCACCTCATAGGGGTCGCGCCCGCCATGGGATATCATGAGCCCGTTCGGCCTCCCCCTCGCGTCCTTCAGCACCTCGGTGGCACGGGTATAGGTGTGCACCTCAGCCCCCTTGGCGACCGCGAGCTCAGCGAGCCATTTGTCGAAAAACTTCCTTTCAAGTATCCAGCCGTGGGTCTCAGGGTTCTTCCAGACTATCGCCTTGCCGTTCGGCGCGACGACCTTCGCGCCCAGCACCGGCGTGGAATAGCACTGGGGGGGCAGGTCAAGCCCCTCCTTTATCGCTTCACCTTCGCCGAGGCCCTCGCCGCAGCGCACAGGGACGCCTATCTCCTTCCTCTTGTCTATGACAAGCACATTAAGGCCGGCTCCTGCCGCGATGCGCGCAAACGTCGAGCCGGCAGGCCCCCCTCCTATGACTATGGCGTCGTGATCGTAATCCATGCTCACACCCTGGCCTCTGGCGGCAGCTCCTTCACGCCCTTGTACAGCCGTATCACGTTGGCCGGGCATGCCCTGACGCATATGCCGCAGTCTATGCACTTCTCAGGGAAGTGCTTCATCCTGGTCCCGATGACCTCTATGGCGTTCACCGGGCACACCGAAGAGCACCCGACGCACAGTATGCATCCGTCGTGTTTTATCGTTATCAT
>CAYZNP010000074.1:0-4481 GCA_964479815.1 Microcaldota archaeon | reverse complement strand
TATCTTGGCCCTGAACGTGGCGTCCCGCTCCTTGTACTGCTTCTGCAACGTCTGCTTTATGTATTTGTAAGCACCCATTTACATCACATCTGCTGGCAATTTTCTCTTCAGAAAAAGCCTATATCCATGAAAAGAGTGGATTATCTTTTTAAAGACTTCCTTTTAACATTACGTCAGCTCATCCTGGTGTCATTATGCATCAACCTTCAGAACAGCCAGAGTTTGTAAAGACAGTGAAGGAGATCAAGAACGCTGAAGAGGAATACGACCGTCTCATTAACTCCGCCAAAGAGAAGGCGGGCAAAATCGTGCGCGAAGCCAGGGAGAAGTCGCTGGACGAGCGCACCAGGGCAGAAGAGGAAATCGTTGGGCTCAAGGATGAGCAGCTGCGCAAGGGAAGCGAGGCCATCGAAAGCGAGGTCCAGGAGCTGGTGAAGAAGGCGCGCGAAGAGGCGTCGTCCACCGGCAAGAAGTCCATGAATGCGCAGGCGGTTTCAAAGCTTGTAAAGGATTTTCTGGGCAGCCTCTGAGGAATTTCGATGTTTCGTGCGAAGGAGATGAAAAGGGTCAGGATACTCGTACTCAAGTCAAAAGCAGAGGAACTCATCGCCGGCCTGCACGAGGCCGGAGTGATGGACATACGGAAATCGGCATACGAGGGCCTGGAAGACGGGAGGCCTCTGTTATCATTCGACGAATTGTCCGCGGAGCTGCTGAAGCTGCGTGCCATTCTCACGCTCATCGAGTCGTCCATCGGGAAGCAGGAGGCTGAAGGCGAGCTCATTCCAGGCGTCAGGGCCATGAAAGAGGCTGAAGGGCTGTCTTTCGGCGACAACCTCAAGTCGCTCAGCCAGGAGGCGAACGCGCTCACAGAGAAGATAAAGTCGCTGGAGGGCGATGCGGCGATTGCGCATTCGCTCTCGCAGTTCAAAAACGTCGATTTCAGCAGATTATCCACGCGCACGCTCGGTTTCAAGGCAGGGGAAATCGCCCGCGAGCGGGCCAATGCGCTCACCGATGCGGTCGCGAACCTCAAGGGCAACGCCACCGTGGTCTCCGAGGCGCCGGCTGACCCGAAGGCGAAGGCGGCCATGGCGCTCGTGCTCTTCTCCCGCAAGGAACAGGAGAAAGTGGACGGCGCCATCGCGGATGCCGGCTTCAGCGAGATATCGGTGCCCGAGGGCATGACCACGCCAGGGGACACGCTCAAACGCATCGCTGAAGAGAAGGAATCTGCAGGCAAAAGGCTGAAGGAAGTGCAGGCAGCCCTCGCTTCAGCCTCCAAAACGCACGTGAAAAAGGTTCTCAGCCTAATACGCTCATTGGAGGCAGAGGCGGAACGGGCAGAAATCGCGTCGCGCTTCTCGGCGTCAGCGCGCATATACGTAATAGAGGGATGGGCCGCGGCAGCGGACTTCCAGAAGCTGGAGACGCTCACCCAGGGCTTCGGCCAGTCCGCCATGCTGGAGGACGTGGGGTTCAGCCACGATGCCAGCCCGCCGGTCGTCCTGGACAACCCGAAGCAGGCCAAGTTCATGGAATTCCTCACAAGGAGCTATTCCATGCCGAACTACTTCGAGATAGACCCGACGCTCGCATACTTCATCGCGCTGCCGCTCATCTACGGGATGATAGTGGGCGACGTGCTCTACGGCATCCTGTCCATGCTCACAGCGTCCTGGCTCATGAAGAGGTTCTCCAAGAGCTACATGATGTACAACGCCGCGAAGATATGGTTCTACTGCGGGATACCGTCCATATTCTTCGGATTTATATTCGACGAGTTTGGCGGCATGTCGCACTTCCAGTGGGTCCAGGCGATATACCAGTGGACAGGCATCAAATTGCTGCAAGGCTCGCTGTACATCGGGTTCCACAGGCTGGAGAACGTGCTCGTCCTCGTGGGCATAACCTGCATCATAGGGCTGCTCCAGCTGGTGGCCGGCTTCATCATGGGCGCCATAAACGAATGGCAGCACAACAGGAAGCACGCCTACGGAAAAATAGCATGGATTGCCGTCGAGTTCGGCATGGTGTTCGCGGTGCTGCCTTTCATGCCGACCATATTCCCGGGGCTCGGCGCGATAGACGCAGCGTTCACGACTATCGGGCTTGCGATGCTCGTCCTTGGCGGCATCGTCGTCGCAGTGACCGAAGGGCTCGTTGGTGCCATAGAGATACCGAGCCTCATGGGCAACGTTTTCTCCTATACCCGTATCGCAGCCGTGGGCATGGTCGGCGTGGTGCTGGCGGAGCTGATCAACCAGTTCCTGATGCCATCGCCGCAGCAGGGGCTGCTGGCGCTCCTGTTCCTGCCCATATTCGTCGCGCTCCACCTGCTGAACTGCTTCATATCGATGTTCGAGTCGCTGATACAAGGGGGCCGTCTCAACATAGTGGAGTTCCGCGGCAAGTTCCTCCAGGGCGGGAACGAGATGTTCCAGCCGTTCACGCTACGAAAAAATGATGAATATTGAGGTGAAATGAAAATGGCAGATGCAGCAACATTGGCTTCGGCTGGCGGAATCGCCATCGGGGCGGGACTGGCCATAGGGCTGGGCGCAGTAGGCGCAGGCATATCCCAGGGGGCCCTGGGTTCGTCCGCGCTGGGCATAGTGGCCGAGAGGCCGGAATTCGAGAGGAACATCCTGATATACATCGTTCTTCCTGAAATCCTCGTCGTGTTCGGCTTCCTCATGGCGATACTGCTCTGGCTCAAGATGGGTTAGGTGCTCGCATGGGAATAGAGAAGCTGAAGAGCTCGCTTCTCTCCGAGGCCCAGGACGACGCGCAGAAGATAACTTCAGGCGCGCAGGCCCAGGCCAGGGTGATAAGCGAGGAGGAGCACGCGAAGACGCTTGCGCTACGGAAGGAAGCGGATGACGAGGTCAGGCGCCTCCTCGAGGAGCAGCGCAACGAGCGGCTGGCATGGGCGAGGCTTGAGTCCAAGCGCATAATGGCAGAGTCCAGGGAGGATGCCATAAAGGCCGTGCTTGACGACTTCTTCGGCGAGCTCAAGGGCGCGCGCAAGACCCCCCAGTACAAGAAGTTCATGGGAAGCGCGGTCGCGAAGGCAGCTGCAGAGCTGGGCCATGGCGTCACGGTCCACGTCGTGAGGGGGGACAAGTCGCTGCTGGCTGAGCTGAAGAACGCGAAGGTGGTGGACGACCTGAAAGGGCTCGGAGGCGCGCTGGTTGAGAGCGCCGACGGCAAGTTCAGGATGGACCTCACGCTGGAGTCGCTGTTCGAGAGTAGCAGGGATGATATAAGGAAGCAGGTGTCCGAGAAATTGTTCGGGGGCAAATAATGGCGCTGACTGAATTCTCCTCAAGGGTGTTCTTTTCCTTCACCGCACCGATGAAGTACGGCTACTCCAACGCGAGAGTGCGCGCGATGAAGGCGCACCTGCTCAAGCCTGCGATACTCGAGGAGATGATAAAGGTCGGCAACGTCGAGGCAATGGCGGAGCTGCTGCAGAAAACGGATTACAAGGGCGATTTCGCCAGCGCTGCCGCCACGATGCAGGACGCGAAAGGCTCGCGGCTGATTGAAGCTGCGGGCTCCAGGAACTTCGCGCGCACGGTGCGCAAGCTCACGACGACCGCGCCCAAGGGCGACAGGAAGGCGCTGGACTCATTGCTCATGAGATGGGACATGATGAACGTGAAGACGCTCATCCAGGGCAGGCGCCTGAAAAAGAGCTATGAGGAGGTCAGGCCGTACCTGTTCGAGGCAGGCGGCCTGGACGATGCGGATTTCAGGCGCATAATGAAGGCAGACGAGAACAACCTGATTAGGGAATTGAAGGCAACGTCGCTTGGCCGCAAGATGGTCTCGGCCGGCAGTTTCGGCAAGGAGATGGAAGGCGGCAGGCCGGACTCGCTCGCCAGGATGGAGAAGGCGATTGACTCATACATCTACGTGTTCATGGACCACGCGCTTGCCGAGATAGGCGGCAAGGAGGTCGCTGGCATACGCCGCATACTGAAGCGCGAGGTCGACGCGAAGAACATCATGATTATCGAGCGGTTGAAGGCGCATGGGATGGCGCGCGAGAAGATATTATCGTCGCTCATACGCGGCGGCACGCTCGGCGAGCAGGCGATCAGCCGGCTGCTTGAGGTCAAGGACCTTTCCGCAGTTGCGTCGCTCGTGAAGCCCCAGTTCCCGCAGATCGAGCTGAAAAGCGAGGGAAAGGGCGGGATAGAAGGCAGGGGCGGGCTGTCAGAGCTGGAGATCGCGCTTGAGAAATCCATCGCAGCGCAGAAAGTGGCCGTGTTCCACCGCTCCATACTCTCTGCAGGCGTGGTCATCGGTTTCCTGCTCCTCAAGGAGGAGGAGCTCAACAACCTCAGGAAAATCGCCAAGGGCAAGGAGTTCCACATGCCAGAGGGCGAAGTGAGGCAGATGCTCGTAATGATGTGACATTCATGAAAGCGCAGATCGTGGTTCTCGGAGACACGCCCCTTGTGATGGGCTTC
>CAYZNP010000073.1:0-4497 GCA_964479815.1 Microcaldota archaeon | reverse complement strand
TTCCTCTTTTTTCAGTACTGGACCGCCGTTTGTCATCCCCTTCACCTCATGAGTATATCCTGCATATGAGCACGAAATCGCGCAGGCGCTGCACCCTTCCCGCTTCCCTGCCCTTTGCGCGCAGCGCGATCCTCTGCCATGCGCCAAGGGCGTCGTAAAACTGCTTTATCCTCGCCACCTGCGACACCATGGCATCCGGCTTCCTGCCTGCAGCGTCCCATCTCGACAGGAACTTCCCGATGGTTGCCATCGTCCTGCCTACCCGCTCCATAGTCTGCTCCTCAATGGATGCGCTGTCTATCCTGACCGGAATCTTTCCTATGCCCCTGGAACTCTTTTTCTTAGCCATGGAAAAGCACCATATAATGATGGCGGTTTCGCTTTTTAAACATAGGCGGCTGTGAAGCCCTGCATCTGAAAATTCCGGAAACGCTGGGCCGCTGGAAAATAAAGAAAGAGACCGGCATCTGGGGTTCTTCAGAGGCCTGACTGCAGATAGGCGTTCAGGAACCTTTTCGCCAGGTCCCTGTTGACTACGGTGACAGTCATGCCGGCTCCGGTCCCGCTCGCGGTTATCCTGCCCTGGTTCCTGGCTCTGACCGCCGGGTCATCGCCGCTGACCAGCATCTCATAGGCCTTCTGCTCGGCGCGTTTGTTCGCACCCAGTTTCAGGGACTTCAGGAGCGCCACAACCGGTGCGGCGTTTTTGCCGCCGTAGAATGCGGCCGCGTCTGCACTCAGCCCCACGCTTGCAGCCCCTCTTACAGGCACCGCAGCCGGTGCGGCACTATGCTGCACCGCCTCCTGCGGCAGGCTTGTGATGATATAACCCTCGGTGATGAGCGAGCGCACGAGCGTGCCATGCAGGGACGGGTTGAAGCCGTCCACCGCGGCGGTATCGCCCTTGGCCGCCTGCTTGTGGTCCACCACCCTCTGGACGAAGTCGTCGATGCGGCCCGGGTTGAGGTAGTAGCCGGACGTGCCGCCGAACTGCATCAGCAGCCTGCCGACATCTTCGTTCGCTCTCAGCAGGGACCATGTGGTATCCGCAAGGTCAACACCTAGCTTCCTCCTTATCTGGGCTTCCTCGAACTCAGCCTTCGCGCTCCTTATGGAATTGCCCCATTCAGCGATGCGCGTGCTGTCGAAGGCCTGCCTGATGACCGCCTGCGGCACCGCCGCCACGGCCGGGTCGTCGTAGCCGAGTTTCACCACGCAGCCTCTCCAGGCCCTGATGAATGCGTCAGGCTTCTCTATGTACTCGGTAGAGATGCCTGGTTTCGCCCGGAGCCCCAGTGGCCCGAGGCTGTCCCCCAGGCTCTGGGCTATGACGAAGTTAGCGTTGCCGTTGTCCTTTATCCCGAACCGCTGCATGACGCCCAGCTTTTCTTTCGTCACTAGGTATCCCCTGTCCTCCCATGCCAGCCTGTCATTCTGAACGAAGTTATAGTCCATCTTCCAGCCCTTGTGCCTGGCCTCTGTGGCCCTGAGGAAGTCTATGAACTCGTCCGTCTTGTGCCTGTTCAGCACCATGCCGTCTTTTATGGCGGAGGTGTCCAGCTTCACAAGCTTCCAGACTGTGTCTGCGACCTGTGCGATCTCGGTGGTGTCCCTCTCCGCGCCGCTCCGCGGGTCCTTTATCTTCCTGGCCCTGCGTTCGGTCCTCACATTCTCCAGCGTCGGCGGAGTGCTCGCCATGTCGAGCTTCGTCCAGCCGGTGACCTTGAATCCTGCGACACGCTCCTGCATGAACCGCAGCACGCCATCGTGCGCCCTCAGCCAGGCAAGCCTCTCCTTGTCCTTGCCATCGTTGCTCATGCCCGCGCCATAGGCGCTCTGGTAGTAGGCGTCGCCGCGCTTCGCGAGCCTCTCTGGTATGTTGAAGTCGTCGGTTACCAGCGACGCGTTCTCATACTGCAGATGGACCGGGTTCAGGTATGATACCGGCCATTGCCAGTCATGTGTCTTATACGGGAAAGGATTCGCGAGCGGGAACCTCACGAAGAGGAATCCCGAGCCTTCCCTGAACGGCCATCCGAGGAACTGCGCCGACAGGCCCCTTCCAATCGCGCCGTGCGCACTGTGGATTGTCTGGAGCGTGGCCGAGCCCAGCTGCCCGAGCGTGAACACGATTGCGGCCGCCTCCATGGCTGCCAGGAAACCCCTCCTCATTATGGGCTTGTCCAGGTCAGGGGTGTCGTCCTTCAGGGTCTTGTGCACCCAGTCTCTCCGGTGCCTCCAATGCTCCCTCACTGTCTTGAGCCTGAAGGGCATCGGTATCCAGTTATACGTGATGTCCCAGGCCGCTGCCGCCGCGTTCAGGGGCGACATGAGTGCGAGGCCGTTCCGGAGCTTGTTCTTGAATCTGTCAGATGCGTTATCGTGCACGACCTCGGACTTTGGCGTGCGCTTCTGCTGTGCCTCATACAGTACCCTCGCTGCCACGAACCTGGCATGCGGTATCCCGCTCCCATCCAGGTATTCCTTCTTATCGAGCCTCTCCATCACCATGGAGGCCGCTTTGGCTGCCGGGTAGGCGTTCCTGTTCCTTACGCCCTTCAGCCTCTCGTCTATGGATTCTTTCGGAATATTGTCTTTAGCTATGCCTCTCACGATGCCGCACAGCTCTTCCTTCAGCGGCGCGGTCATCTGCGCAGCCGTTATGGCAGCGGCGAGCGCTTCCGTTTTCTGCTGCAGCGCCTTCCGGTCGACGGACATCTCCGCGACCTTCATTCTGGCTTCTGCAAACGTATATGCGGCGGCCGCCTGCTTCGCGTCATCCGCCTTGGCGCTGTTCTTCGCCACTTCGGCCGCGTCCTTGTCCATGACCGTCTTCTTGAACGCTTCCAGGGCGGTGTCGCTGTTCAGCTTTTCGGCTTCCGCTATCAGGCCGAGAAGCAGGCCGTTCTGCGCGACCCTCATGTTCTTTAGCTTCTCCCCCATGGTCTTGGCATCGCTTCCTGCAATCAGCTGGAGTTTGAACTCGCCGCCGAGCATCCTCGTGGCGTCGTTGAACGTTCTCACGTCCCTCGCCTCTGCGGTGAGCTTCGCACGCACCGCTGCCGTCTTTGCCGAGTCGTTTTTCAGCGTGTCAAGCCCAGGGACTTCGTTGGCAAGCGCTTTCCCTGCGGCTTCTGTTTTTCCTGCCGCTTCGTGATACGCTTTGTAATTTGCGGCATATGCAGGGGTTTTGACATATTCAGCATATGCCTCGTTTGGCATAGACCCCTGGGTGCACTTGGCCAGAGCCGCCGCCTCAGCCGCGACCGCGGCATCGAAGCGCTCTTTGGCGATTGTTGCCGCTACCGCGAGCCCCAGCCCAGGCGTTTCAAGCGCCCGGTGGAGCTCTGTGGCCGGGGTTACCAGCGCCTCACGCAAAAGATTTTGGAAGTCGATCACAGCCCCCTCGATTTCCCTGGCCGAGCCGCTGTTCAGGTAGTTGTCCAGATAGGTCGCATCGACCAGCCTGGCCCTGGGCTTTATCTGAGTATCAGTCTCGATGGTGCTCTTTTTCGCGAGTTCGGAAAGGACGCCGCCTATGCACTTGTCCTCGTTTCCGGGGTACTCGACCTGGGCTGTGCTCTCCAGGAAATGGAAGAACGCGTTCCGCGCCCTTTCCTGGGCTTCCCGCGCCCTTGCCAGCGCTTCCGGGGCGTTGGCGTGTGCCGCCGCTTCCCTCAGCTTTGCCTCCTCTTTCTCTCTCTTGCGCCCCTTGCTGTCGAACGTCTCTCTTAGCTCTTCGCCCGCCCCCTTTATCCTCGCGACCTTCCCTCTCCTCTCCGTCTCTTTCGCGTGCTCCCTGACAACGTCGTCCACGAGGGAATCGCGCTCGTGATGCTCGATGGCATTGCTGAATATGGTCGCGTATATGAGGTCCTGCTCCTGGGCGGTGAGCTCTGATATGTCCCTGGTCATGAGCTTCAGGATGAGCTTTTTCCTCACGTCCCCCATGCTATCCGCATATTTGCTGTCCATGTGCTCTCCGGGCGTGGTGGTGTAGGACAATGCTTTTATGAAATCGCTGTTGCATATGGCCTCCAGCATCTCCGGCTCCTGGGCAGCTGTGCCCGGGTCTCTGCTGTGGCCTCTCCTGATGACCTCGACTAGCCTGTCATTGAACCTGGTGAAATAGTCGGCATATGTTTCGCCCTCGCTTTTGGAAGCGCCTCTGAGCGCCTGTGGCTGCGCCACCGCTTCTCCGCTGGCAGATACCTCGCCTTTCCTTGCACCAAGGGCATTGCCTATGGCTTCTCCAGTGGCCTCCGCCGCGAATCCTGCCTTGCGCTTCGCATATGCATCGCTGAAAATATTGGCGCGGCTGTTCACGAACCTGAAGGCATCGGATGCCTTCCTCGCTGTTGCGTGCTTCGACTTTAAAGTCTCCCATTTCGGATGCTTCGGTTGCTGCTGCTGTTGCGGTTCTGCCATGTCCTATCCCACCTTTTGATTATTATATTAAGTAGTAGAATATGTTGTCTCTTAGTCTTTTTAAAAGTA
>CAYZNP010000072.1:0-4518 GCA_964479815.1 Microcaldota archaeon | reverse complement strand
CAAGGATACGAGGCTTTGGACCTTGGGACGGCAGTTCGAATCTGCCCGGGGCTATTGTACTTCTTTTTTCAGTTTTTCCGTTATCTCCCTGCCACAGTCTTCCCAGAAGTCAAGTATCTCCCGGGCTACGGCTTTCGGAATGTCGTAGCCCAGATAATTGGCATTATTCCTTATGGAACGGAAACGGTCCGCTTCCACAAGCCTCGCTGACCGGCTGATTTTTTCCTCCTTTAATATCTCCATGCTGACCTCGTGGTCTTTGGGTTCGTAGCCCTTCAACCACCAGCGGGCATCGCCCAGCTGGCGTATTGCCTCGTAGGTTTCCCGAAATATGATTGTAGCAGTTGCATCGCTAAGGGGGATCTTGGTTACGGCGCCCATGGTTTTCTCTGCCGCTTCAACCAGGGACCGCGCCCTTGGCTTGTCAGGCGTCCGCTTCCGTATCTTCGACATGGATTCGAGGAACTTCAAATCAATCATTTTGCCACCTCCAAGAAACCATACAGCACAATGCCGTTTGCGATATTGACGAATAGATTGTTATCTATCTCTTTTCTGCTGAAAACATGGACTGCCACCTTCCTTCCCATGGTTTTTTCAAATGCTGCCAGCTCCTCAAAATGAAAAGTCCCGGTTTTCGTGCCTTCGGGCATTTCGACCGCAATATCTATGTCAGAACCATCATCATCCTCGCCCTTGCGGTAGCTTCCGAAGAGCATGATGCAGCGCGGGGTGTTGAACTTCTGTACAAGAATTTCGGTGATGTTATTGCGGATGAGCATATGCAGGTTGTACATGATTTTTTCCCTTTTGTAGATGGGGCTGCCCGCATTCGCCTTTATCCGGTAGATGACCCCCAGATCCTTAACGCTGACAAATCCGATGGATTTGAGCTCCTGTATTATCCTGCTCACCGTCGCCTTGGAAAGATTCGTATTTTTTGCCGTCTCCGATAAGGTAAAGTCAAGTGAAGGGTATTTGAAAAACTGCGTCATCACCAGGAATGTTATGGTGAAAATATCGAACAGTTGTTCAATTTTTCGAACGTGTGTTTTTTTCATTAAACAATACGGGGTGGCTACTTATTTTAATCCTTTCGCAGGAGCATTGGGACGGCAGTTCGAATCTGCCCGGGGCTATCCCACGTCCCCAGCAGTCGCCGTTTCGCCGGATACCGTTAGCTTTAAAATAACAACTGTTCTACCTAAAAGAACATGTTGGAACGGCTCTTCCGCTCCAAGGCCGAGGTATCCGTCCTGGGTGTCGTCCTTTTCTCTGAAAGCCTCCACCTCAGGGAAATCGCAAGGCGCGCCGGAATATCCTCCTCTGAAGCGAAAAAAGAACTGGACAGCCTGGTGGACCTCGGCCTTCTCTTCACCGAGCGCAAGGGCAACCTTGTGCTTTTCTACACCGACAGGAGGTGCAGTTTCCTCGACGATTTGAGGAACATCTTCGTCAAGGCAGGAAAAAGGAAACGCCTCCCCCCACCTTAAAGCTTTTATCCTTTTCCTGCCTTCCCATTAACATGGGAATCGTATCCGAATTCAGGGAATTCCTGCAGGAATACAAGGTGATGGGGCTGGCGGTCGCGTTCATGATGGCCGCTGCAACGACGGCGCTGGTCCAGTCGCTGGTCGCCAACATCGTCATGCCTGTGATTTCGCCGCTGCTGTCTGCCACCGGAGACTGGCAGACTGCTGTCGTTGCCCTCGGGCCGTTCAAGTTCGGCCTTGGCGCGTTCCTCGCGGCGTGCATCAACTTCGTGATAATCGCCTTCGTGATATTCCTGATCGCGAAGATGCTGCTGAAAGAGGGAAAGGTCACCAAGAAGTAAGCTTTAATTCCTTGACTTTCTTGTCTATCCATGGCCAAGGCAAAAAAATCCGTTCCCAAAAAGGCAAAGCCAAGACCGAAAGCCAGGAAGGCCCCTAAAAAGACTGCGGCGAAAAAGAGGATCGCGCCGAAAAAAACGATCAAGGCGGCGAAGAAAAAAGCGCCGCCCAAAATGAAAGCCAGGAAGGCAGCGCCGAAGGTGAAGAAGGCGGCCATGGTGAAAAAGCCGGTGAGCGCTAGGTTCGCCCCTACCGCCCCCCCGATGGCCCCGCCATCGCCCAAGGCCGCCCCGCTCACGCTCCCCCCGATACAGCCGGTGATGCCCGAAGAGCATGAGGTGCCCAAAATCCGCGCGCCCCCGGGTGCGCTCGCGCCTGCGCTGGACATGCTGCCCGAATGGCTGGACCGCACGCACCTGCACGGAGTGATGGAGGAGGACGGGCTCGTGTTCACCCAGCCGGACGCCGGCTCCCCAGATTACAAGGAAGGGCAGCGCATGCTTTCTGAATGCAGGGAAGCGAACACGTCGCTGCGGGGCTATTTCCTGATCTGCGCCAAGGACGCTGCGAAACGCGTGGTCGGCGCCCTGGACGGGTACGTAGTTGGCGACACGCTTGTAATCCTCCGCTCCTTCACCAGCTCGGAAAAAAAGAGGGATGTGCACGTGCTGATGCACGGCTGCGCGCTGGGCATGGCAAAGCCGACATACGTCACGTGCTGCATCGAGCGGCCCGGCCTCACTGATACGGGGTCCGCTGGCAAGCTCGTTTTCATCGGAAGGGGCGTCGGCATGTCGGCCATGCCGTTCACCCACCAGAAGATGCTCTTCTTCATCAGGCGCATCGGGAAGGAGTACGACCCGCTCAGCTCGGGCGAGGAGCTCGCGAAGGTGGTGGCCGCGATGAAGCCGCTCTGCCCTGAAATCGCAGCGGCCGCGTCCGAAATCGCATCCAAGGGCGTAGTCCCGCTCGTCCTCATGCCCTCATCCCCTGACCGGCTTGAGCGGCTGCGCGAACTGAGGGATGCGGCCATAATGCTCGACCTGCCCGCGGATGCGCTGGACAAGATATTCGACATTCTCAAGGAGCAGTACGTCCAGTCGCGCATTGACATAACCCCGCCTGCAATCTGAATTTAAGCGCATCGCAGCAACAATGCCACATGAGGCTCCTTTCGTTATACCG
Source organism: Microcaldota archaeon (assembly GCA_964479815.1). GTDB lineage: Archaea > Micrarchaeota > Micrarchaeia > Anstonellales > Bilamarchaeaceae > Bilamarchaeum. The sequence continues at coordinate 1,501 of CAYZNP010000072.1, read as the reverse complement.
CCGGCTCCTGCGCGAATACGGGAAGCAGCGCTGGTGGCCTGCGGAAACGCAGTACGAGGTCGTCGCCGGCGCGCTGCTCACCCAGAACACGAACTGGCGCAACGTCGAGAAGGCGCTGGCCAACCTGAAAAAAGCTAAAGTACTCTCGCCGGAAAAGATACTGCGCATGCGCAGCGCGAGGCTCGAATCGCTGATACGGCCGAGCGGCTTCTACAGGCAGAAGGCAGCGCGGCTGAAGCTGCTGACAGAGAAATACGTTGCGATAGCCGCGCGCGGCTCGGCGCCTTCGCGCGAGGAGCTGCTCGCGGTGAAAGGGGTTGGCAAGGAGACCGCCGACTCCATACTATTATACGCGTTCGGCATGCCGCATTTCGTCATCGATTCGTATACGAGGCGGTTCTGCGCGCACCACCGGCTGTTCGCAGGGAAGGGATACGACGACTACAAGCGCTTTTTCGAATCGTCGCTCCCGCGTTCCGTGCCGCTGTACAAGGAGTACCACGCGCTTATCGTGGAATGGGGAAAGGGTTTCAGAAGCCAAGGAGATCCTTGACGTGCTCCACGAGGCCTTTCTTCTCCCTCTTTTTCCTGGCCTCTTTCTTCTCCTTCCTTTCGGGTTTCTTCGCCACCTTTCTCGCCTCCGCCTTCCGGATGGCTTCCCCTTTTTTCGGTTTCTTCGCCGCCTTCGGCATCTTCACGGCCTTTTTCAGCGCGGCTTTCTTCGCCGCTTTAGCTTTCTTTCCAGCCTTTTTCGCGGCCTTCGGCTTCTTCCCTATCGCCTTTATCTTTTCCACGAGTTCCCTGTAGGCCGCCTCGCGGTTGTTGTATTCCAGGAATATCACTTCGCCGTACTGGCTGTACCTGTCCACGAAGTCGCTGTGCAGCGACGCGATGAGCGGCGTGGTCGATTCCAGCACCATGTCCAGCGCTTCGGAGAACTTCTGGCTCTTCAGCTCCATCCTCCCTATCTCGTCTATGATGATGACGTCGTAGTCGTTGAACCTGCGGAGCGAGGGGAGGGCGATGTCCTCGAACGATTTCACGTCCACGTGGTACTTGCTCACCTTCGGCCCGTTGGCATTCACGTCCGCGAGCAGCCCCATCTCGCCGCTGTCTATGTCCTGCACGTAGAAGCCGGTCCGCGTGCCGTGCGTCTTCTCCTCAGGGGAGATGAACCCGCCGACGCGGAGCCCGTGGGATTTTAGTGTTTCAACAATCCTGCTCAGGACCGTGGTCTTGCCGGATTTCGGCAGCCCGGTGATGAAGAAGTTAAGTGGCATGGGCATATCCAATCCGACAAATATTAAAAATGCGACTGGCGGGCGAGTGGGTAACTCTAAAATACGTAGCTTCCGTTATCTTGACATGTTCCAGATAACGTTCCTCGGCACCTCGGGCAGCATCCCGACCGTCGAGCGCGGCATGCCGGCCATGGCAGTGAAATACGAGAGCGAGCTGCTGCTCTGGGACTGCGGCGAAGGCACGCAGAGGCAGCTCATGC
>CAYZNP010000071.1:0-4619 GCA_964479815.1 Microcaldota archaeon | reverse complement strand
CCGCATTATTTTGCATGACATCGGCGATAGGAGGGGAGTAGAGCTGCGCGTAGGCAAGCGTGGCCGTAAGCAGCAAGAGAAGCCAGCACCTCATAGCGCACCGCCAAGCCGGTCGATGGGGACAAATATTAGCATGTCATTGGCCTGTTTTATCCTGAGCAGAGCCCTCTCTGAATCGCTCAGGCGTTCCAACAGGCTCTTGAGCTCGCTATCGCTGTCCACCACGATTATCGCCTTCTTGGTGAATTTGTCGCCTAAGAAACCTATCTCATAATCCTTGGTCACGAACTTGTGGCCTGACTCCTTGAACTCCACGCCGTCCTCTATGAGCTTCTCCTTTATCATGCGCCGGAGGCAGTTCAGCCTCACGTCGCCATCTCCTTTGAGCTGGTAGTATTCGCGGTGGCTCTCGAGTTGACCTGCCTTGACGAGGCTCTTTAGGATGGCCTCCACATTGCCCTCGGTTACGTCCGCGCCGTTGGTGACGCGGCGCTTGAGTTCGACGCTGAACTCATGGGGTGTTATGGGCTCGTTTGTCAGGTGGAGGTCCGCCCTGGCGCTCTTGAAAGCGTCAAGCGCAGCGGCGGATGGCAGGCGCACCTCCTCGCGTATGTAGGTGGCACTGTCGCCCACCCGCAATGTGTAAGTCGGCTTCTTGGACACGCGCACGCTGAAATAGACGAGCAGTATGACGCCCAGGCCCGGAATGCCGAACTTTATGTAGAAGTCAAGGAGAGGGTCCGAGTTGTTCTCCACCGGCACCTGGATGACGTTGCCGAGCATGTCCAGGTTGAACACATTGGTGCCCCGGTTCAGCTGCGCGCTGACGGTCATGAGGCCGTCGCTTATGTAGAATTTCCTTTTGGTGGATGAGTTGCCCAGCCAGACCATCGCTTCCGAGTCTGTGAGCGGCGCGCCGTCAACGCTTACAGAGAAGACGTAGGTCGTGCCGATGTGCTGCTGCAGGCTGACCTTCAGGTCGCTCACGTGCAGGATGCCGCTGGCGATGGTACCCGAGTTGTCCGTCACCCGGAGCACGTAATCCCCGGGATCGGAGAACTGGAGTTTCTCCAGGAAGACGTTCACGTCGGTCACCCTGCGCAGTATGTCATGGCGGACTTCATTGCCGTCCTTGCTTATGGAAAGGAAAGCGGTGCCGTTTGTGCGCTTCAGCGAGAACTGGAGCGTGGACTTTTCCCAGGGGAATACGGCTGCCGGATCGGGCGCCAGCACCGTGCGGTTGGCTGGCGGGGGAAGCGACTGCAGGCGGGGCGAGTCATAGACGCCGTAGAGGCCGTCAAGCTCTGTGATGAGGCGCAGGCGCGTGGCGTTAGAGAGGTCTATGGTGGCCGTATGCAGGCCGCTGCCCGATACGCGGATGGTGGAGTTGTGCTGCCTTGTTGCGCCGAAGAGGAGTATGTCTCTGGTGATGGAGCCGCCGTCCTTCTGCATGAACTCGTCCAGGGTGGTGTTGTAGACCAGGATGTGCTTCCGCTGGGAGAGCGTCAGGGTACTGTACCAGTCGTGCTGCTTCATACCGCTGCTGAGCAGCAGGTCAGTGGCGCCGAGATATATGATTGTGGCGTTGGAATTGTTCTGGTAGAGGCCGAAAAGGACATAGGATGGCATGGCACCAGACGGCAGCACGTATATGCCGTTGCCCATGCTCGTGCCGTTGCTCATGGAGACTGTGTAGCCGTATTTCTCCAGCGTCTTGAGCTGGTCAATGAGGTCGGGCAGCCTCGTGGCTTCGATGGCTTGGCTGTCGTTTATAATAAAGATATCCTTGGATGGCTCGGAATCGTAGCTCACCACGGTGATGTTGCCGGTGCCGCGGTAGTTGAAAATCGCATAGCCGTCGTTGCCTGCCATGCCTGTCTCGAGGACCTGGAACAGCGGCTGGATGTTCTCCTTTTGCGTTTCTGGCACCTGGGCCAGCAGCACAGTGATCAAGGCTACGAGCATTATGACTAGCAGCATCGCAAGCACGCCGATTACGATAAACCTCCGTCTCATAGCTGCACCCGCGCGGATTTCAGGAAATCCACGTCGTTCTTGTAAGGCGTCCTGATGTCCTCTATGTCCATGTTGAGCATGAGCGGCCGCTCCAGGCTGAGGCCCCACGCCAGCACGGGGTACACGCCGGCAAGGGGTATGCTGACCTCGGGCCTGAATATGCCCGCGCCGCCGAGTTCCATCCACTGCTTCCTCTTCTCGAAATAAACCTCAATCTCCAGGCTCGGCTCGGTATAGGGGAAGAAGCTTGGTCGGAAGCGGATTTTCTCGAAGCCGAGCTTCCGGTAGAACTCCTTCAGTATGCCGAGCAGGTCCGTGAACTTTGCGCCCTCCCAGACGATTATGCCCTCGAGCTGGTGGAACTCCGCAAGATGCTTGTAATCAGTGGCCTCGTTACGGAACACGCGGCCGATGGCGAAGTATTTCCTCGGCCTTCCATCCTTGATCGATGCGACATAGCGTGCAGACAGGGCGGTAGTGTGGGTCCGGAGGACCGCTTTCGATGCTTCCTTAGGGTCCCACCCGTATTTCCAGCCGTTCTCGTGCGCCTTCTTCACGCGCTCCACGAGGGCCTTATCAGCGGGGAGGGGTGCATCGCCCTTCAGGTAGAACGTATCCGCAAGTTCCCTCGCTGGATGGTCCTGGGGCTGGAAAAGGGCGTCGAAGTTCCAGAAGGAGCTCTCGATTATGCTGCCTTCCATCTCCTCGAAGCCGAGCTCGGACATGATTGCCTTCATGCGGTTCGTGATCTTCGTTATCGGGTGGTTCTTGCCAGCCGGCGCGTTGGTGGAGGGGACGCTCACGTCGAAACCTGCTGCTGCCGGCAGTTTCTTGCCAGTATAGCGTATGGTTACGCTGCGGACCATCTTCTTCTCGAGCAGCTTCCGCTCGAAAAATTCTTCCACCAGCTCCGGGTCTTTTGACGGCCCGCCGAGTTGGAGCGCAGCGTAGCAATCCCTGAGCCTGGCGGCCTCCCTGTCCACGTCAGCAACGCTCTTTGCGGGCACAATCTTCCCGGCGTCTATGTTCACGAATCCCTTGACCTTAGCCCATCTGAGGCCGATTGACTTCTCTTCGGGTGAAAGGCCGGAGACTGATGCGCCCTTCAGCGCCTTCCTGAAAACCGCGATCTCGGGGAAAATGGAGGCGCCGTAGCGCTCGAGCTCTGGGGTGGGTTTGCCTAGCACAGATTCAACAACTTGCGTATCGGCATAGCCGCCCGCCCTGAGCGATTCGATGATGCGACGGAGGCTGTCCTCGTTCATGCCAGTCTCTTTGGCGAGCTCGCCGAATGCAATCTGTTTTTTCCTTGAAAGGGCCTCGAGCACCAGGTCTTCTCCCTTGTACATCAATCTTCACCCTTCCTCTTTGTCATGGTTATGTACAGGTACGAGCCGGCGAGTATGATTATAAGCGCTATGAGCGGCGGCCCGTACGGGCTGCTGAGCGTGCGCGTGACGCTGACGGTTATGCCTGACAGGAAATCCGCCACCTCCTTGTCTACGCTGTCCTCCACCGAGAAAACCAGTGAGAACTTCACCAGCACGGTATCGGTCCAGGATAGAGAATCAACGTGCGCGGGCAGCTGGACGCTGAAATCCGCAGGCTGGGGGTTCAGGTCCGCGAGGACGCTGCCCGAAGGCGGATTCACCGTAAGGTGGACCATGGGGTCGAGGATAATGTTGCCCTCGGGCGTGGTGGTGAAGGACAGGGCGGAGGGATTGAGCGTGTAGCGCCTCGTGCGCGGCTTGTACTTCTCCACGGTGAAAAGGCCTGTGCCAGGCAGGGGCTCGGTGCTTGTATTGTCGGCGTAAGAGGGGTAGGTCTGGTAATCCAGTATCAGTTCGCCGTGGCAGACACCCTGTATGGGGTTGCAGCGGTTGCGGGGCTGGGGCCGCAGACGGAAATCGCGTATGCCAACCTTAGCAGGGTTGACGTGGAACTTCATGTCCTTGAGGCCGATATTGGTAGACCAGAATGACAGGTCATTGCTGGTCATTCCGCTATCATAGACAGATTGGGAGTAGTTGCCGAACATGAGGAACTTTATGCTCTCGTGGACATGGGCGCTGCCGTCAGGCTGTATGTCGCCTATGGTGACATCTACCTGTTCCAGGAGGAAATCGGCGTTGGCCATGGATGCGAGCAGAAGCAGCGCTACCAGCCATTTCATGGAATTATATCCCTGTAAACGTATATAAAGTATAGGGGGTGGGCCGCCCGCGCAATCTATTTAATGCTACAAGCGGCAATAGGCTCATGGACCTCTCCATCATAGCCGCACCATTCATAACGCTTTTCGCAATCATGGACCCGTTCGCCAGCCTGCCGGTTTTCCTCACTTCCACAAAAGGATGCAAGGACAGCGAGGTAGTCGGCGTCGCGAACAAGGCAGTCATCATTGCGGGCGCCGTGGCGGTGGTGTTCGCCGTGGCAGGCCCCCCGCTTCTCGCCGCGCTCTCCATAGCGCTTTCGGACTTCAAGGTGGCGGGCGGCATAGTGCTTATCCTGCTGGGGCTTGAGAATGCGCTCAACTTCTCGCTCTCGCCAAATCACGGCAAGCGTGAGGGGCTTGACGCCGCAGCGGTGCTCATAGCGACGCC
>CAYZNP010000070.1:0-4626 GCA_964479815.1 Microcaldota archaeon | reverse complement strand
ATATGCAGGGAGATGGAGGCGTGGATGAAATCCAACGGCGTCTCCAGGCTGAAGGACCTAACGGGTGCCGCCCATGATTAAGATACACACCAACACCGTGAAAAAAGTCTCGGCTGAAAACTACCGTGTGAAAACGGTTGAGGTGGAGCACGCGCTGGAAGAGGCGCTGCCAGGGCAGTTCCTCATGGTGTGGATGCCAGGCATCGGCGAGCGGCCCATGAGCATAGGCAACGGCTATCCGCTCACAATATCCGTGGCGAATGTGGGAAAGGTTTCGGCTGCCATAACATCGCTTAAGCCAGGCGACAGCATTTCCTACCGCGGGCCTTTCGGCAAGCCGTTTGCTGTGCCGAAAGACGCAAAAAAGATACTGCTGGTCGGCGGGGGCTACGGCGTCGTGCCGCTCTATTTCCTTGCAAAGCGCGCGAAGGAGAACCGCGTCGAGGTCGCGGCCGTGGTCGGCGGGCGCACCGCAAAGGACATAATATATGAAAGGCAGCTTTTCGCAGTCTGCAGCGAGGTTTTCGTAACCACGGACGATGGCTCGCGCGGCAAGAAGGGCACGGTGATGGCCGAGGCCCAGTGGCTGATTGAGAGCAAGGGATTCGACTGCGTCTATGCTTGCGGCCCGGAGATGATGATGAAGGCGGTCGCACAGCTCTGCCGACAGCATGGCGTGCCGTGCCAGGTCAGCCTGGAACGCTACATGAAGTGCGGCATGGGCGTGTGCGGCTCATGCGTGGTTAACGGGAAAACGGTCTGCAGGGACGGGCCGGTATTCAGCGGCGAGGAGGCGCTCGCCATGAGCGAATTCGGAAGGGCGCACAGGGATGCCACCGGCATACTCCATGAAAAGTAAGCAATGGAAAAAGAACCATGCCTGGCCAGCCTGCTGCGGCCGGCCGGAATGCGGTATTAAATATCTGGTTTTCCAATTGCAGTTCATGCTCATTGTGATTGCAGACGAGATGGAGGATGCGGTAGTTGGCGAGATAAGGAAGCTCGGCGAGGTAGTGTACAAGCCGGAGGACCTGCCGGCAGCGCTGGCCAATGCTGATGTTCTCATAGTCAGGAGCGCGACCAAGGTGACGAAAGAGCTGGTTTCCGGCGCAGGGAAGCTGAAGCTCGTCGCCCGCGGCGGCGTAGGCCTTGACAACGTTGACCAGGAGGCGTGCAGGGCGAAGGGCATAAAAGTCGTCAACACGCCCGGTGCATCGACCAACGCCGTGGCCGAGCTCGCGCTGGCGCTCATCCTCGCATCATTCCGCAACGTGCAGAAGGCGCATCACCAGATGAAGCAGGGGAGATGGGAGAAGAAGGCGCTCACAGGGCGTGAGATTGAAGGAAAGACGCTGGGCATCGTAGGCTACGGCCGCATCGGCTCAGCGCTCGCGGCAAAGGCAGGCGCGCTCGGCATGAAAGCCATAGCGTACAACCCCCCGCCCAGGCATGATGATGGGAAGGCACGGTTCGTGGAGCTGGATGAGCTGCTGGCGAAATCGGACGTCGTCTCGCTGCACGCCTCGCTCACTGAAAAGGACAAAAACCTGATAAACAAGCAGAGTATAGCGAAGATGAAGGACGGCGCTTACCTCATCAACACCGCAAGGGGCGAGCTGGTTGATGAGGACGCGCTCTACGACGCATGCAAAAGCGGCAAGCTCTCAGGCGCAGCTCTTGACGTCTACAAGGCAGAGCCGTACAAGGGAAAATTGCTGGAATTGGAGAACGTCTATTTCACTCCGCATCTCGGCGCAAGCACAAAGGAGGCGCAGGAGAGGATAGGCAACGACCTGGTGAAAATCCTGAAGAATGAGCTGAAGGTATGATTGTTCCGGATTTTGCGCTCGGTGCGCTGGCGGTCCTGCTTGCGACCTCAGCGGGCGCCGCGGCAACCTTTTTCTTCGGCTGCATTGACAAGCGGCAGTATTCGGCGATGCTGTCCTTCGCCGCCGGGGCAATGGCGTTCTCGTCAGTAGAGATGCTTTTGCAGTCGCACAGGCTCGCGGGGGATATGGCGGTGGCTGGGGGCTTCGTCATCGGATTCCTTTTTTTGATGGCATCGGAAAAGCTGCTGCCGCACGCGCACATGCACTTCACGAAAAAGGAGATCACGAAAAGCAAGAAGAAGGCCGCGCTCATAGCCGGCAGCATCTCGCTGCACAATGTTCCCGAAGGATTCGCCGTTGCAACCGCGTTCGCAGCGTCAGGTCCGCTTGGCTGGTTCGTTACTACTGCCATAGCCCTGCAGGACATACCGGAAGGCGCCCTGGTATCGACCCCGCTGGCCTGCTACGGGCTTGAGAAGCGCATCTCGGTGCTGTTCGGGGTGCTGTCAGGCGCGGTTGAGGCGGCCGCAGCCATACTGGGCTACCTGTTCCTCAGCTCGTTCTCAGTCCTCATCCCATTCGCGCTCGCGTTTTCCGCAGGTGCCATGACCTACGTCATATTCGTGGAAATCCTGCCTGACGCGCTCGAAGGCGGGATGGAACGGGTGGCAGCACTGTCATTTGCAGTAGGAGCGGCAATCACGTTCGCGCTTGCAAGTCTCCTTGCGGTCTGATTATTTCAGGTATTTGGAGAACCATTCGGCTGCGAGCCGCGCGACTTCTTCGAGCGCTCCTGATTCTTCGAAAAGATGGGTCGCGCCAGGGACGATTTCCAGCTTTTTCTCGCACTTCAGCCGGGCGAATGCCGTTTCGTTCATCTCTATCACTTCGTAATCGTTCCCGCCAACTATGAGAAGCACCGGCGCCTCCACGAAAGGAAGGGCTGCCATTGCCAGGTCAGGCCTGCCGCCGCGTGAAACCACGGCATGTATCCCGGTGCCCATCTTCGCGGCCGCTATGAGCGCTGCCGCGCTTCCGGTGCTGGCGCCGAAATAGCCGACTTTCAGCTTTCCGCCCTGCGGCTGCCGCATGACCCATTCTGTTGCTGCCGCAAGCCGCTCGGCGAGGAGCGGGATGTTGAAGCGGTTCTCGTAGCGCTCGTCCTCATGCTCGGTAAGAAGGTCGAAGAGGAGTGTTGCTATCTTGCGCTTCTGCAGCTCTCCGGCCACGAAGTTATTCCTCGGGCTCAGGCGCGAGCTTCCGCTGCCATGTGCGAAAATCACGAGACCCTTCGCGCCCTTCGGGATAATGAGGTTGCCTTCAAGAATCGCCTGCCCTGCCGGAATATTTACGGCGGGCTCGGACGACCGGACGGCCATGGCCTATTCCTCCACTTCAGCTTCGACGACGTCTGATTCGGCCGTGGCTATGATAGGCGAAACCTTTTCTGCGAAATCCCCGGCCATCTTGCCTTTTGGGAAAACGCGCACGTCCCTGCATTTCACAGGCAGCTGCAATTCTTCCGCCAGCCTCAGCAGTTCGGGCGTGGGTATGTAGTGCTTGCATACCAGGAACGGAACGAGACCCTGGGCCATCCGTTCCCTTTCAATGGTAAGGCGGTGGGACTGGCGCAGCCCGGACACGAAGACCTTCACGTCCACGAAGCCGCGCTTTAGTATCTCTTCTCTGCTAATCATAATGACCAACTCCCTCGAACAATATGACGTCCCTTCCTTTCCTGATGCGCACCATTTCGCCTTTCCTGAGGCGGCGGACATAGATGCCGTCGACTATGAAGGCGCAGTCGCTTCCCGGCCTTATGCTTACCGTGCCGCCCGGAGGCAGCACCGATGGGGAGAAAGCGCGCTTGTAAGGGCAGATGGGAACGATGCTTATCTTCCTTTGCGCCGGTGCCATTTTAATACCGCCGGCCGAGTAGGCGTAAGCCGCTGAGCCGAGCGGTGTGGAGACGATGACGCCGTCCCCTTCGAATGAAGCGCGCCTGCCGCCAGCGGACACAATGAGTTCGGCGACGCGGAAATGCGTTGCGTGTACAACGAAGTCGTTCAGCGCATTGTAATGCTTTTTGCCCATGCGCGCGTCCAATGTCATTATCCGGATTTTCTTCCTCCTGAGCGCTTTCGCCATCCTGCCGCGCCAGGACTGCTTGCGGAGCTGGCAGATATAGCTCTTGGTGCTGCCGATTCCAAGCACCGCACCCTCAATCTTCTTCTGGTGGTTGGCATAGAGTATTGTGCCGTCGCCGCCGATGCAGACCGTGGCGTCGGCGCCATGCTGGACGATGCGGTGGCCGCCCCGTTTCAGGAGCAGCGCAGCCTCGCGGGCGAGGGCTGCCGCCCAGGATTTCTTCGGATTGGCGATTATCTTGAGTTTCATAGGAAACAACAACGGGGAAAAGGGAAATAAATGGGATGGTCGCCTCGCGGAAAGAAAGGAGATAAAAAAGAGAAAATAAAAAGAAGGAAAAATACTGGCCTTCAGCCGAGGACTTCAAGGTCCTGGGAGTAGGCCGGTATGGAAGAGGACTCTTCGTCCTGCGACATGGAGTTGCCCGCGATTGAAGCGCCCTTCACGCCGGTTACGATAGCAACTACCTCCAGCTTGCCCTCGTAGTTCTGCATGATGCGCGCGCCCCACTTCACGTTCGCTTCCGCGTCCATCTTTTCGGTTATCATCTCGCCGGCCTTGATGGCGTCTCCGAGCGTCAGGTCGCTGCCACCTGTGATGTGGATGAGCGCGCCCTTGGCACCCTCGAAGTCAACGTCCAGCAGCCTGT
>CAYZNP010000069.1:0-4708 GCA_964479815.1 Microcaldota archaeon | reverse complement strand
CGGGCGTAGTCGAACGTGCGGTTGTTTTCAATGCACCATAGCAGCTCGTCCTGCAGCCCGGCCAGCAGCGTAGTGTCCATGCCGACTCCGTTGTCATACTGCGGGTCGTCTAGGCGGCAGTCCACCGCATCCACGCGGTTCGTGCCGAATTGCTGGGTGCAGCCGGCGATGAGAAACAGCATTGCAGCGAGTGCGAGGAAACGGCAGCTGTGCATGCACAGCATGCAACGGGACGGTTTTAATCACTTCTTTTCGCCGTGGATCGGGAGGGAATAGATGCCGTCTTTATCGTAGAGCACCTTCAGGCGGCCGTCAACTATGCACCCTTCGTGGTATATCAGCGCGAAGACGAGGTATTTCCCATTGCCCAGCGCAGTAACCGGCTGCCCCATGGAATCCATCGGGACAAAGAAAGCGCGCGTGATGTCGGTGCCATCGATCTTGTCCAGGAAAATCCGCGTTGCAGACCATGCGTTGACCCCCAGCCCGGCCCACTCCGGGTTTTCCGGAAGCCGGCGGACAAGGCGGATGAAGTCGCTCGCATCGAAGCTGCGCGTGCCTGGCACCGGAACGTTGTACCGGTCATTTTCCTTTTTGAATTTCAGGCTCACGCGCATCGTGTCTTTCTGCAGGTCGGTGGTGACCGAAAATGTGTCGCTTTCGTCCACGAGGGTGCAGCTGTGCACGAGCCCTCCGCGGCCGGAGCGGCGTTCGCTGACTTTGTAGCCGGCTGCGGCCAGCTGCCGGAGCGAGGAGTCTGGCTTGGCCAGCTCCACGCTGTAATCCAGGATGCGCTCGGTTTGGGGACCGGTGTAGGACTGCATGAATTCTGCCACTGTCACCTTTCCGGAATCGGCATGGCGCAGGGACGGGCTATCGATAAGAGGTGCCTCGGACGCCCTCGGCGGTTGCCGGTCTGGCGATAATGCAGGCGTGCCCGTGGCTGCAGTGAACATCAGGGGAATGACTGCCATCCCCGTGAAAAACACTTTCGCCAAGCCTGGGATGAGTGGCCGGTGCGCCTCTTTTCCGGCCGGTTTCTGCCTGTGAAACTCCAGTGTGACCGTCACGAGATTTATATGTGGCGAAGCATATAAAAAGGTGTTGTTTTTTATGTAAAAAATTGAAAAAGGGGGCAGCTTGGAAGCTTTGCCCGCTCAGACCCTTGCCTTCTCAGGCCCTTTTGCAGCGACTAGCGGGATGCCATTGTCCTTTGCAATCAGTTGCAGCCTTGTGTGCAGCTCTTCTACCGTTCTGTCCTGCGCACCTTGCACCCTTCCGCCGTGCATGCCTTCTATAATCCATTCCTTTGTCGGCACTTCCTTCGCGTGAGCTTTATTGAGCGCCACGTAGGTTTTGTTGTCAGTTTGCGCACAGACATAGGCTGATCCGTTGGTGTAGATCTTTCTCTCCACACCGGTGGGATTCGGGCTGGCTCTGAGTTCTTTGGTTGCTTGGTCATCAACGTGGTAGCCATTCTGGGTTAGGAAGTCCGCCATCTTTCCAGACAAGTTTTTATCTCCATCTGCCATATCACACACCTCATAAATACAGTTTATACCATACACTATTTCTCATGAATCCCTTTTAAACACATAGGTCTGCTTAAAAAAACCACAGAATATTAGTTCATCAGCAATGATTTCCAGCTGGATAAATGGTGATTCGACAATGGAAAAGTTCTATCTCACGACCGCAATCCCCTACGTCAATGCAGCCCCGCACTTGGGGCACGTGCTGGAGTTCGTCCAGACGGACGCGATTGCGCGGTACCAGAAATCGCGCGGCAGGGAGGTGGCGCTGGTAACCGGCGCGGATGAGAACAGCCTCAAGAACGTGCACGCGGCGGAAAAGCAGGGCATAACGGTCGCCGAACTGTGCGCCAGGAATTCCGCGGTTTTCATGGATATGGCCCAGAAGGTCGGGCTTTCGTTCACTACGTTCAGGAGGACTTCGGACAGGGAAATGCACTGGCCCGGCGTCCAGATGCTGTGGAACCTTTGCGGCAAGGCAGGCGACATATACAGCAAGAAATACAGGGGCCTCTACTGCGTTGGCTGCGAGGCATTTTATGAAGAAGACGAGCTCATAGAAGGCATATGCCCTGAGCACAGGACCAAGCCCGAAGTGATAGAAGAGGAGAACTACTTCTTCAGGCTGTCAAAATACCACGACAAGCTGCAAAAGATGATTGAAAGCGACGAGTTGAAAATCGTCCCGGAGACGCGCAAAAACGAAATCCTCAGTTTCATAAGAAGCGGATTGAAGGATTTCAGCATATCCCGCTCTGTGGCCAGGGCGAAGGGGTGGGGGGTGCCGGTCCCGGACGACCCGGCGCAGATTGAGTATGTCTGGTTCGATGCGCTGGGAACGTACATAACAGGAATCGGCTATGGCAGCGACGAAGATACGTTCCGGAAATTCTGGCCAGCCGACGTGCACGTGATAGGCAAGGGCATACTCCGGTTCCATGCGGTCTATTGGCCGGCGATGCTGCTTTCGGCCGGCCTGGAACTGCCGAAAATGGTATTCGTCCATGGCTACATAACTATTGAAGGCCAGAAGATGAGCAAATCCCTGGGCAACATCATAGACCCGTTTTACCTCATCCAGAAATACGGCGTGGACCCGCTAAGATACTGCCTGCTCAGCGAAGTGCCCACGTTCGAAGACGGCGATTTCTCTGAAAAAGTTTTGATGGAAACGAGCAACAACGAGCTGCTCGCGAACCTGGGCAACCTGGTGAACAGGACGCTTGTCTTCATCAAGAATAATTTCGACGGCAAGGTGCCGCAGGGTGCGTTGAACGACGCGGACAGCGCTTTCTTGGCCGGGCAGGAGAAGCTGCGGCAGGAGATAACCGTGGACCTGGAGAAGGTCAAGCTCAAGGACGCGCTCCACCGCATAATGTCGCTCTCCAAGAACGCGAACAGGTACTTCCAGGACAACAAGCCATGGGAGAGCGTGAAAACTGACAAGGCGCGCGCCGGCGCTGTCATAGGCGTGCTCGTATCCCAGGTGAAGGACCTCTCCATACTAGTGGAACCGTACCTGCCGGCGACCGCAGCGGCAATGGCGAAGCAGCTCGGCATTGAGCAGGCGAAATGGGATGCGCTGGGCAGACCGCTCCCGCCAGGGCATGAAATCGGCCAGCCGAGCCCGCTGTTCAGGAAAATTGAGTCGAAAGAAATCGAGGCGAAGGGCAAGAAGGAGGCTGCGCCGGATATCGGCATGCTGGACCTGGAGGTCGGCGAGATAAGGAGCGTGGAGAAGCACCCGAACGCCGAGAAGCTTTTCGTGGAGAAGGTCATGCTTTCCGATGGGGAAAGACAGATAGTCTCAGGCCTCGCAGGGCATTACTTCCCCGAGGAGCTGGTCGGAAAGAAGGTCGTCATAGTGAAGAACCTGAAGCCTGCGATGCTGCGCGGCGTGGAGTCCGCGGGCATGCTGCTCGCGGCAGAAGGCAGGGAGCCGGTGCCGCAGAAAGTTGGCAAGGGCGCAGGCCTTGAGAGCGGCGCGGTTGAAGTGATTTTCTGCGAGCGCAGCAGGGTGGGCGATAAGGTTGCGCAGAAGGGCACGAAGCCGTCGCCAGCGAAGATGGTGACGTTCGACGAATTCAAGAAAATAAAAATAGAAGTGAAGGGCTTCGCTGTGCTTTCGGGCGGCAAGCCGCTCGCGACGCAGAGCGAGGAGCTCAGGACGAAGGACGTGAAGGAAGGAAGCGTCAGTTAATCCGGGGGCAGCAGGCATGAAGCCGCATCTTGCAATCGCTTTTTTCATCGCCGGCACGCTGCTCATGGTGACTTTCTGGCAGAACGAATTGCTGCTGCTCGCGCTGATGGCAGCTGCATCCGCGCTGCTCCTCTGGATGGACAGGTGGCAGAGGGCGAAGCATTTCCTCATCGCAGTGCTCATAGGTGGCGCATGCGAAAACATCGCGGTCGCCATGGGCGCGTGGCACTACACGAACGCGAATGTGCTGTTCGCGCCGCTATGGCTCCCTGTCGGCTGGGGAATGGCTGTGGTGCTCCTTGACGAGGCGTTCGGCAGGCGCGCGCCTGCGAAGCCGTCGAAAGTGTCCATGGCGCTCGCGTTCATAGGCACAGTCGGCGCAGGCATGTCGTTCCAGAATGAGTTCTCCCTCCTTTTCACCTTCGTGATCGTGACGGTCGGCTTGTTCCTGTTTGGCTATCACAGGAAGGATGATATCGTCCCTGGAGTGATGGCCGCGGTTTTCGGCACGGCGATGGAAACGGCGTGCATAATGGCCGGCAACTGGCATTATTCCGCGGCGATGTTCGGCACGCCGCTCTGGCTGCCGCTCTGCTGGTTCAACGCATTCCTGATAATGAGGCGTGCCATGCGCATTATGGATTAGAATCTGGCCAGCTTCCTTTTCTTGAGCTCGAAAATGGGTATGTAGAGCGCGGCTGCGACCGTCTGCATCAGCAGCATGGCGCGGATGTCGAAAAGGACTATCAGCGCGAAGCCGAAGAGGACTGCCACGGTCCTTCCGATATCGAGCATTATCTCCCTGCCTATCATGGTTTCGACCATGCTCGTGCTGTTGTCCACAGCCAGAGCGAGCGGCAGGGGCAGCAGCATGGTCCTGAAGAAGGTTATGGCTCCGAATCCAATGAAGAACAGCGCGACGCCATTGGCGAAGCTCGTGAAAACCGCAGCGAGCAGGAAGCCGAGCGAAGTGGCG
>CAYZNP010000068.1:0-4852 GCA_964479815.1 Microcaldota archaeon | reverse complement strand
TTCCGGCGCATGGGAGAAGCGCGGCGGGTCGTGGATCACGAACGAGAACATGCCGCCGTCGAACTGCTTTATCAGCTCTGCGATGCTTCCCTCCATGATTATTATCTTCCCGCCCTTTTCCCAGAGCGCGTCGCTGAACGGGTTCCACTTCGCGAGCGTGACGACCGCGGATGAGATTTCGCACGTGACCACGCTTTTCACTTCTGGGTTTTTTGCGGCCGCTATGGCCGTGTAGCCGAGGCCCATGCACGTGTCAAGGACGATCGCACCTTTGCTTCCGGGCCTGGCATGCATGCGCAGCCCCCGGGCGACTTCGTTGGCGTAATCGAGCGGCGTTTTGAAGTCCTTCACCAGCTGCATGCGCAGCCCGTCCACCTCCAGCACCGGCACGCCGTTGTATGGCTTCAGCTTGTAGTAGTGCCTGTCGAAAAGGTCCAGCCGCACAGTTGCAGGGGCTTTCCGGCCAGCCACTGCAGTCTCCGCATAGATGAAATTGCCGTCTGTTGTGTAGGCTATGCCGCGGCTGGCGCAAAAAGGCACCAGCTGGCGTTCCTTCGGCACCTGTTTCCTGCCTTTCATCAATCCACCTTGCGCCGCCCGCCTAATTAACTTGCCACATATGGTATTTTTAGGTTGAAAATGTATGTTTTTAAAGATATGGGAGCAAAAGAGAGATTATGAGCACTGGCGAAGAGACGAGGAGACGGAATCTCACACCGCTCCCATACGATCAGCTTCATCAAATAACCCTTCTCACTTCGATGGACGACATCCTCAGGTTTGATGCTGAGATCAGGGCCATCACGGAGAATCTTCCAAAACCGATACGCATAGGAAGCCCGCTGCGGGCCTGGGAAGGCGCCTGGCACAGGTGGGGCATAGGGGTAACGGACGAGAACAAGGCCGAGCTCATAAAGCGCGCAAACGAGTTTTACCAGAATGACGACATGGAATGCAGGCCGGATACCGTTGAGAGGGATGCGCTGCGCGACTTCAAACGTGGCATGGCCCAGGGGATGGTGCAGCAGATGCAGGCGCAAATCGCCAACATAGTGAAGGAGATGATGCGCGTCGCGGACAACGGGCAGACCTTCAACATCGCGGACATAGCTACAGGGATAGGGCGGGATTCGGCAGCCATAGTGACCGCGCTGAAAGGCGACCCGGCAACCGAAGGGCTGCTGAAGCGGACGGTGTTCCACCTGGTCGACTACAGCGACAGGCTTGCCCTGGCCGAGAAGAACCTGCGGGCATTGCAGGTGGCGACCGTGACGCATGCCATGTCCGATGAGGACTTCCTTGCGAAAACCGCTGACGGCGAGGGGGGCAAACTCGATTTCATCGTCATGTCGTCCCACCTCCATAAGAAAGCTGCGCTTTCATCCTACCTCAGCGACATCCACGGCAGCCTGTCAAGCAAGGGCGTCTTCATCTCTGCGGACTGGCACTCGCCCATGCCCCAGTACCCCTCGGAGGTCTACGAGATACTCGAGGACCTGGGGGTGGAGAAGGGGAGACTGGACGATTTCCACTCGCTCTTTGGGCCGCTCATGCGTGAGGTGGTGCAGAAAGGTACGATACGTGAGGAGCTGAAAGCACTGCAGGACCACCGTGCGCACTGGAAAAACCTCGTGGGCGAAGTCGGCGACAGGAAATACGGTTCGGCTCTCAAGCTCAGGATAATAAACGCGTTCATCACCACCAGGCAGCTCGGGAAGGAACTCGGCCGTGCTGGCTTTGAGACAGAAAGGGGCAAGATAGGGGGCGCTTTCCCGAGAGCGGTGCTTCCAGAGAAGCTGCCGCTGCAGATGAAGGCGCGGGCTGATACGGCCGCTGTGACGATAGCGCTGAAGAGGTGAAGGGCTGTGCAGCTTCGTGACGCCCAGGAAGCCATCCCTGACATAGACAGGCTCATGCGGGACCTATTCATCGGGCTGAGGGCCATCCCGGGCACAATCGCGAGGCTGGCGGTCAGACACCTGCCCAACTGGGGGGTAATGGTAAACGAGGAGAACCTGGGCTACGTGGAGAAGCTGGCGAGGAAGGACAATGCCGAGGAATGGAAAAGCGGCGGGTGCGACATCCAAAAGGCGATCGAGGAGGCCATAGTGAAGGCGGGCCTTGCGCACGGCAATACGGAGATGAACGCCCACCTGGCCAAAATGGTCGTGCCGCTGATCGGGTACATGCTGAAACAGGCCCCGGGAAAGCCGTTCAGGATATGCGACATCGGGGCCGGGGACGGGGGCACCACCATAGCGCTATTGACCGAAATGGCCTACCGCGTCGATGCCAAAGAGTTCGAATCCAGATGCGAATTCCACCTCATAGAGCCGTCCTACAGGAGGGTGCACAACACGAGAGAGGAGCCGGGCATCGGGCAGCGCCTGGAGGAGCATGCCCTGCAGCCGAAAACGAGCATCGTGGTGTCGACCGTTGAGGACCACATAGAATCCGTGGCTGACGGATATTTTGACATGTTCATTTCCAATGCGGTGCTGCACCACATGAATACGCCCACCTACCTGAACGGCCTGCACAGGACGCTCACGGACGGCGGCTTCCTGGTGACCGGAGACTGGTATACCTCCATGTGGGCATATCCTGCTTTCCTCGTCCCTGTCCTCCACGACCTGGGGATGGAACCGGTAAGAATACGGCAGTTCGAGACCTATTTCGAGGTGAAGAAGGGGGATGCGGAACAGCTCGAGCAGAAGCTCACGCCGGAGCAGCGGGTGGCGAACGTCTATATGCGCGATTATATCCGCCAGCTGCAGGCTGAGATGGCGCACATCAACCCGAAGTCCAAGGTGAAGCTCTTCGAGGCCCACCAGTCCTTCGAACACCGCGAGGATGACCTGAAAAATGCCGGCTTCATGACGGACATAAACGACCTCAAGCAAAAGCACCTCTATTTTGTCAACCAGGTGAACGTGAAGAAGTACTATCCGAGCACGGACATCCTGTGCGCGTCCATCGCCGCGAAGCGCGCTGCGAAAGCCAAAAACTAGAATTCCAGCGTGTCCTGGCCCATGAAGTCCTGAAGGGCCTTGGGTATCGCGACTGTCTTCTTATCCTCCTGGCAGTTCTCCAGTATGGATATCAGCGTCCTTCCCACGGCCAGGCCGCTGCCGTTGAGCGTGTGCACGAACTGCACGCCGCCCTTGCCGCGGAAGCGTATGTTCGCCCTGCGCGCCTGGAAGTCTGTGCAGTTGGAGCATGACGAGATTTCCCTGTATCTGCCCTGCGACGGCATCCACACCTCGATATCGTAGGTCTTTGCGCTGGCGAAGCCCAGGTCGCCGCTGCATAGCTCCACCACGCGGTAGGGCAGCTCGAGCAGCTGGAGTATGCGCTCCGCGTCCTTCGTGAGCCCTTCCAGCTCGTCAAAACTGGTCTGCGGGTCAGCGAACTTCACCAGCTCCACCTTGTCGAACTGGTGCTGGCGTATGAGGCCGCGGATGTCCTTTCCGTAGGCGCCTGCCTCGCGCCGGAAGCAGGGCGTATACGCGGCTAGTTTCACCGGAAGCAGCTTCTCGTCGATTATCTCCCCGGCGTAGAGGTTGGTGAGCGGCACCTCCGCGGTCGGTATGAGCCAGAGGTCGTCCTGGGTCTTGTAGAGCTCCTCGCGGAACTTGGGCAGCTGGCCGGTGCCGGTCGCCGTCTTCGTGTTGACCATGTAGGGCGGCGCGACCTCTGTGTAGCCCTGGCTCGCCTGGACCGAAAGCATGAAATTGACCAGGGCGCGCTCCATCTTCGCCAGCGGGCCGTAGAGCACTGCGAAGCGGTGCTCCGCCAGCTTCACTCCGCGTTCGAAGTCTATGAGGCCGCTCTTCTCCCCAAGGGTGTGGTGGTCAAGGACGTCATCCGCCTGCTTCTGCGGCTCGCCCCATTCACGGACGACAGGGTTGGACCTTTCGTCCTTTCCGACTGGAACGGTCTCATCCGGGATGTTCGGCAGCATGAGCATCTCTGCTTTTGTCTGGTCCTCCAGGGTCGTGGTCTCGACCGAAATCTGCTTGATGCGCGCGGCTATCTCGCCGGCGCGCTTCACTTCCGCATCTGCCTTCTGGCCTGCCTTCTTCCTGTCGTTGATGATGAAGCTGAGCCTGTTGCGCTCCGCGCGCAGCCCCTCCTCCTCCTTCTTTATGTTGCGCCATTCCTTGTCCATGGAGAGTATCTTGTCAAGCAGCGTGAAGGTGTCCTCGCCGGAACTGCGTGCGACCAGCGATTTGCGCACCGTTTCAGGCGATTCCCTTATGAGCCTTATGTCCAGCATGCCATCACGACTTCAGCAGGGCCTGCAGTTTTGCCACTGCATTCTCCAACTTCCCCTGCTCGTTGAATATTATCACTGCCGGCGAGCCCATGAATGCGGAATACGCTGCGAGGTATGACTTGTTCATCTCGTCGTGGAGCTGGATGTCGTCAGTGTCCCTGCTCCGGGTGGGGTCGTTCTGCCTCCTTGCGGCTATGGCCTTGACGTCCGCGGTCACGTATACGAACGCGTCCACCTTCCAGAGCTTGAGGAACCTGAATGGCAGGCCCGGGTAGTAGCCCTGGGGCGTGGCGATGGAACAATGCGTGTCGAGGATGGTCTTGTCAGGCATGCGGGCGAGCTCTTCCGCAGCGAGCTTCTGAGCGAGCTTCTGCTTCTCTATCGGCAGCTTGCGCATCTCGTCGCGGTTCTTTATGCCGAACTCCTTCTTCTCTATCTCCAGCATCAGGTCGCCGTAGTTCACGGTCTTGTAGTCGGTCTTGACGCCCTGCAGGACGCTTGTCTTGCCTGCGCCTGGAACTCCCATCACGATAATCATTCCAAAACCTCCTGAATCAGCTTGAGCTGTGGATT
>CAYZNP010000067.1:0-4860 GCA_964479815.1 Microcaldota archaeon | reverse complement strand
GGAGGACGTCGGCTTCGGCATAAAGGTGCTGAAGGCGAACCTGCTCCTGGACGACGCCGAGGGCGGCATGGATCAGCTCGAGGCGAAGATAAGGAAGCTCGGCAACGTCAGCGAAGTCGAGGTCGAGACGGTTACCAGGGTGTGATGATGGCCAAGAAGGAAGAGAAACACGATACTAAGGAAACGAAGCGCGAGCGCGAGGCGAAGGACGAGCGCGAGGCGAAGCACGGCGAGCACGAAGCGAAAGCCGCGCCGGAAGTCAAGCACGCGCACGGGGGCAAGGCCGCGGTCCCGCCGCAGGCAGCTCCGAAAAAGCCCGTCCGCGTGGAGAAGGAGAACTTCCGCGGCATAGTCCGCATAGCAGGCAAGGACATCAAAGGCGAAGTCCCGCTCAACCGCGCCCTGGTCAGGGTGCGCGGCATCAGCCATACGCTAGCGGTGTCGGCAGCCGCGGTCCTGCACAACGAGCTTTCAATCGACCCGAAGATACGCGTCGGCGAGCTCAGCGAGGAGCAGATCGACAGGATAGACAAGATACTCCAGAACCTGCAGGACTACAAGATACCCGCGTACCTGTTCAACCGCCGCTCTGACTACCTCAGCGGCAACAACAGGCACGTCATCATGAACGACCTCATATTCGAGAACACCCAGGACGTCGAGCGCGAGAAGAAGCTCTTCACCTGGAAGGGATACCGCTTCTCCTACGGCCAGAAGGTGCGCGGCCAGCGCACGAGGAACACCGGAAGGACCGGCATGGCCGTCGGAGTGCTGAGGAAGGCGATAATCGCCGCACAGCAGGCTGCCAAGGCAGGCCCCGCAGGGGCTCCTGCGGCAGGCGGTGCCGCGGCCCCGGCTGCCGGCGCCGCGCCTGGCGCGAAGCCGGCCGAGAAGAAGGCCGCGTTTGTGCCGGAGAAGAAGTGAAGGTGCTCACATGGGAGACCCGAGAAAACTCAGGAACAAGTCCGAAAGGCCGAAGAAGCTGTGGGATGTCGACAGGCTCACAGAGGAGAAGGGGCTGAAGCTCGAATACGGGCTCAAGAACATGCGCGAGCTCTGGATGGCCACCGCCGAACTCAAGAAGTACAGGCGTGAGGCGAGGCGGCTGCTATCGGTAACCGAGGAGCAGAGGCGCGACGATGCGACCAAGATACTCGCCAAGCTCGCCAAGTTCGGGATGCTCCGCGAGGGCGCGACAATAGATGAGGTGCTTTCGCTCGAGGTCCGCACGGTGCTGGAAAGGCGCCTGCAGACCATAGTCCTGCGCAAGGGGCTCGCGAGGACGATGCCGCAATCACGCCAGCTGATCACGCACGGTTTCGTCATGGTGAACGGCGGCATCGTCACGAGGCCGAACTACCTGGTGAAGATGAGCGACGAAGTCGCGCATTCCAAGCCTATAGACATCACGGTGAAGGCTGTGGAAGAGAAGCCGGCTGAGAAGGCCGAGAAGGCCCCGGAAGCCGAAAAGGAGCCGGCTGAACCCGAAAAGAAGGAGGCCGCTGCGGCGTAAAGGTGTGCTCATGACTGAAAAAACCGAAGAGAAGAAGGTGGAAGAGCCGAAGAAAGCCGAGCCGGGCAACAGGCCCGGGGAGCCAGCGGCGCCGGAACCCCCGGTGGAAGTGAAAGCAGCTGCTGCGCCAGCCGCTGCGGCCGCAGAAAAGCCGATGCCGCCGCCCAGGAAGCACAGGGTGGCGGTCGTCCACGTATACTCATCCAAGAACGACACCATAATAACCGCCACTGACATGAGCGGCGCAGAGACGCTGGCATGGGCGAGCGGCGGCATGATGGTCAAGGCGCACAGGGAGGAGGGCAGGCCCTACGCTGCCATGCAGGCAGCATCCAAGGTCGTCCACACCCTCAAGGACAAGGGGATCACGCTCGTGCACGTGCGCATACGCGCCCCGGGCGGCGTCGGGATAAAGACGCCGGGGGCAGGCGCGCAGGCGGTCGTCAGGACCATGGCCAGGAGCGGCGTCCGCATAGGCCGCATTGAAGACGTTACTCCATTGCCGACCGATTCCATGAAACGGAAGGGCGGCAGAAGGGGGCGCAGGGTATGAAACTTGACAAGAAGCATGAGAACAGGATAGAGTTCGTCGCTGACGTCTCGACAAGCTTCGCCAACGTGGTGCGCAGGTACGCCCTGGGGCGGATACCAGTGCTCGCCATAGACCAGGTGACCTTCTACGACAACAGCAGCCCGCTCTGGGACGAATACATCGCCCACAGGCTTGGGCTCATGCCGGTGACCACGCCGGAGAAGACGCCCGAGAGCGCTGAGATAGTGTTCTCGCTCGACGCCGAGGGGCCGAAGACGGTCTACTCGTCGGAGATGAAAAGCTCGGACAAGGACATCAGCATGGCGAAGAACATGCCCATAGTCACGCTCGGGCCGGGCCAGCACCTCCGCTTCGAGAGCAAGGCTGTGCTCGGGATAGCCAAGACCCACGCAAAGTTCCAGGCAGGCATCGTGAGCTACGGCAAGGAGGGCAAGGAAGGCGCACTGCGCTTCATGGTCGAGAGCTGCTACCAGATGGAGCCCATGGAAGTCATAGAGCGCGCGTGCGATGCGGTCGTAGATGACCTGGAAGCGGTCGAGGCAGGGCTCGGCAAGAAGCCGGCCAAGAAGGCGAAGAAGGCTAAGAAAAAGTAGGAAGAGGATATTTTTTATAGCGGTTCGCGGTAATGGTCTGCGCAGGGGCGCAGCTGGACGACGTTTCGTCCATCGCGCCCCCTGCTATTGCACGGCTTATGTTTTCACGCAGGGGTGGCAGAGCGGTCAAATGCGCCAGCTTGAGGGGCTGGTGGGTTAGTCCCTTCAAGAGTTCAAATCTCTTCCCCTGCATTTCCTGTTAAACAAGTAACTCGTGAAGGGTAATTTGCATGCCACATAAAATAGTTAATATTAGAAAAGCAAATCCCAATGATTTACTTGGAATTTTTAGAGTAGAAAAGCGTAGCTATCCACCTTGGCTTCAGGCAAGCCATGATGTCCTTAAACGCAGGATGAATAATGGTTGTATTTTAGTTGCTGAAAAGTTGGTGAGGGGCAAGAGACAAATAGTCGGATTTTCTACTTTCCTTCCTGTACGACTCTCTCGGCCCAAAATTGATTTAAAACAAATAATGCTGAACAGGCACCCACATTATGAACCTTGGTTTCAGCAATGGCGGGGAAAAGCAAAACCAAATACTCTTTGGGTTTTTTCCACGGCTGTGGAAACCAAATATCAAAATCAAGGGATAGGGGGAATATTAATAGAGGGAAGTTTAAGGGCGGCCAAGCAACATGGTTTGTCTTATAGGGCATCTGCTTTGAAATGTGAGTTTGCCACAAAACGAAATCCTCACGAAAAAATAGAAGGTTACCTTGAACGAGTAAAAAACGGTCAAATAAAAGACCGATTTTTACAACCGTATGTTAAGCGCGGATTTGAACTTGTGGCGCCGCTATTAGAATACGAAATGGCTCATCCGCGTCAGAGACCAAAACCTAATTTGAACTACAATATACTGGCCATCAAAAAAATAGAATAGTCATACTGGGTTCTCGCCGGCACGCCTCAACCCGAAAAGGAACTGGAAGAACTGGTGGGTTAGTCCCTTCAAGAGTTCAAATCTCTTCCCCTGCACTTCTATCTGCTCTCAAATCCTACCCTGGCGCTTAGGTCTGGTTGGCCTGATTCTTATAACGCCAAAGACTTCCTGTTGGCCCGCATGAAGGAGCCCAAGGATCAATTGGAGTGTACCAGTCAGACCAAACCTCAAAATGAAGATGCGGGCCTGATGAACGGCCGGCGCTTCCGACCTCAGCTATCTTTTGTCCTGCTTTTACTTCATCACCCGGTTTGACCAGGATTGATCCGTTCTTTAGGTGGTCATATCTTGTTGCAAAAACTCCAGAAGTTTTGTTTGCATCATGAAGAATCACAATTACATTGCCGCCATCGAAGCACCATATGCAATTTACCTCTCCTTCAGCCATTTTCAGGGCGGCGTTGCAATAATCGCCGCGCTCAGTGCAAACCCTATAGCCCGAAGATGTTCCTGGCTGCGGAGCCCCTGTGGGGTCGTTGCAATCTGGATTATCAGTTAGTTTTATGATGCCGAAGTTTTCGCACCGGTCATATTTGCCATCAAACGCCCATTTTACGACCCCATCCGCGGCAGCATATACGTCTGTTTCTTTTTCCATCATGTCCCAACTGATAGCAATATCTGTTCCTTCATGTCCCGTGGATCCAACCGGGCCGCAGTTTGCTTTTCCATCTATATCTGGATAAAAAATATCACAGTTCACTCCAGGCTTGCAATTGACAGGCCATATCAGCTTTTCTGTCGGGCCAGCTGCAGAACCAAGGTATTCTTCTGCAGAGATGGGATAGTCCATGTCTGGCTGAGTTTGCAATTGAGACACACAGCCCAGCAAAAATACGCCTAAAAGAAGGATCAACACCAAAAATAACTTGTTTTGGCTGCCTGTATATCTAACAAAATAAGAATTTATTTTCATGTTTTAATATCATATGATTGCTTATAAAAATAAGAAGGCCACCGGTGAGTTGCGGTGAGACCTGGCTTCAAGGCGGCCAACTGAATGCCCGCCCATTCGTGGGTTCAAATCTCTTCCCCTGCACCTATCCTCGTGCTGCTCATAACTCGCTCAGGTGAAGATGAGCAGCTGGCTCAGGGCGTCCTTCAGGTCGCCCGTGCAGTTCTCCATTCCATCGACCAGTGAGGTGACCAGGCCGGGGTTGAACCTGCCCCTCTCGTATACGCAGGTCATGCTCTTGCCATTTAGGAAGTCCTTCATCTGCTGCGTTTCGTTCTCGTCCACGCTCACCAGCGTCTTGG
>CAYZNP010000066.1:0-4890 GCA_964479815.1 Microcaldota archaeon | reverse complement strand
GCATGAACGGCTTCCTGAAGGTCGCCGGCGTCACCATGCGCAGGGACAAGGAGACGTACAGGCCGAGGATAAACAAGCCCGGAAGCGCGCTGGACTCTGAGCAGCGCGCATCCGGAGACTACTTCTATTACGAAAGGTAAAAAGGGGTCAGCGCCTGGCGAATACGGCACCAGCGGTTATCGCCAGTATGGCGATGATGCTGCCGCAGCAGCCTGGCGATGACGGCTCGGGGGTCGGTATTGTTGGCTGGGTGGGCTCCTGGTAATTCGAGTAGCAGTCTATCGCCTGTTGGGCGCAGCTGCCGCAGGGCCCGTTGAGCATGTCCTGGAGCGTCTCGTCTTCGCTCCCCGAATAGATGCAGTCCTGCTGGGACTCGTCCCACGTTCCCTGAAGGGCAGGGCAGCATTGCTTCACGCAGGGCGTGATCTGCTGGTGGCAGTACGCATCGGCGCTCGGAGATTCGCCCGGGGTCACGGCCGAGGAAGCGCCGCAGAGCGCCAGCAGCACAAGCAGCACTGGCAGATATTGTAGTTTCATCATATCACCTGTTATTGGATGCCGAGCGCAGCCCTGAGCTTTGCCGGGTTGAATCCAATGATTATCATTCCCTCGACGTCCGTGACCGGGATTGCCACGCCGCCGCTCTTCTGCTGGACCTCGAGCGCGTACTGGTGGTTCCCTTCCGCGTTCCGCTCCTCGAACGGCACGCTGTTCTGCTTCAGGAAGTCCTTGACTTTCACGCACCAGGGGCAGTGCGTTTTTGAGTATACTATCACTTTCTTCATGCCCAGCATACGCAACAAAAGTTAAAAAACCGCAAGGGAGTAGCAATTCCATGAAAGCGCTGCGCAAGATATGGATGAACGGCAGGTACGTGGACTGGAAGGACGCGAAGGTGCACGTCCTCACGCACGCGCTGCACTACGGCACGGCCATATTCGAGGGCATGAGGTGCTACAACACGGACAACGGCCCGGCGGTCTTCCGCATGAAGGACCACTACCGGCGGCTGTTGGACGGCGCCAAGGCATACCAGTTCGAGCTGAAATACTCACTGGGGCAGCTCTGCAGCATCACCAAGGAGCTGATCAAGCGTAATCGTGTGAAGGAATGCTACATCAGGCCCATATGCTACGCGGGATACGGCACCATAGGCATAAGCCCGGTCGGCATCCCCTTCGACCTGGCCATAATCCCGGTGGACATGGGGAAGTATTACGGTTCCAAAGCAGAACGCGGCATCTCCTGCGAGATATCAAGCTGGCAGCGGATAAATTCCACCATCCTGTCGCCGCACGTGAAGGCGAGCGCGAACTACCTCAACTCCGTCCTCGCCAAGCGCGAGGCGATAAATGCGGGCTATGACGAGGCGATAATGCTCTCCGAGGAGGGCCACGTCTCCGAGGCCACCGGCGAGAACTTATTCATCGTCGCGAAGGGCGAGCTTGTCACGCCGCCGCGCTACGACGAGATACTGGCCGGCGTGACCAGGCAGAGCATCATGGAGCTGGCCGC
Source organism: Microcaldota archaeon (assembly GCA_964479815.1). Taxonomy (GTDB): domain Archaea; phylum Micrarchaeota; class Micrarchaeia; order Anstonellales; family Bilamarchaeaceae; genus Bilamarchaeum. The sequence continues at coordinate 3,375 of CAYZNP010000066.1, read as the reverse complement.
GGAGATGGACATACCCGTGGTCGAGCGCTCCATCCTGCGTGACGAGCTCTACACGGCTGAGGAGGCCTTCCTGTGCGGGACAGCGGCGGAGATAACGCCCGTGATAACCATAGACAAGCGGAGGATCGGGAGGCGCCCGGGCCCGATCACGAAGCAGCTGCGCGACGCGTTCTTCGACGTCGTCTCAGGCAGGGACGAGCGCTTCGTAAAATGGCTTGACTTCGTCAACGGCTAGCAGGAGAATCGCCGAATAGCCGTGGCACCGGCGAAGGCGCTGGCACCGTAACCCCGGGGTATTGCCTTTTGACGAGGAGGATGCCTGCCCCCAGCAGCAGCATCGAATACACCAGCCAGAACAGATTGAACAGCGTATAGTAGGAGCCGGTGGCTGCGAACTTCATGAGGCCCAGGGCCAGGATGGGCATGCAGAAGACCATCGTCGCTTCCTGGATGAGCAGGCCGGGCGTGCCTGGATTCCGCCCGCCCCCTTTCTTCACGGCCATCTTCGGGGTCACCGCGAATATGAGCTTCTTGCCGCTAATCGCCGTCACCAGGGCTTCGATAAAGACGGGAAAGAGGAGGAAATTCAGCATCTGCTCGTAGAGGACATCAAGGGGCTTGTTGCCCCGGAGGTTCTGCGAATAGTAGAAGGTGAGCAGGTTCGAGAAGAAAAGCAGGAACGGCAATGGCGTGAAGACGGGCGTGTTCATCAGGACCAGGATGACGACGTTCACCAGCATGAGGAAATTCGCGATGCCGACCAGGAAATAGGTCCCGGAAGCGGCATATTCGCAGCGCTGCTTCAGTGAAAGGCTGCCGAAAAGGATTGTCGGCAGGTATCTCTTGAATGCTGCCATCGTGCCGACCGCCCACCTGCGCCTCTGGCTGATAAACGCCTCGAAGGTCATCGGAACCAGGCCGCGGGCGAATGTGCCGGTATAGTATTGCGACCCCCATCCTTTCTCCTGCAGGCGTATGCTGGTCGCATAATCCTCAGTGACGCACCATTCGTCCAGGAATATATCGCGGCCTCCTTCGCTCCTGCTGATCGAACGCAGGGCTTCCATCCGGTATACCACATTCGAACCGCAGGAGAACTGGGCGTTGACGACGCCTTTGCCCTCGCACACGTAATTATAGAAGATCCGCTGGCAGGCCGCTGCAGCGATTTCGACGAAGCCGCGGTCAGCACCGGAATCCCTGATATGCGACTGGGGCGTCTGGACATACGCGAGGCTGCCGTCCCTTTCCAGGATGGGGATGATGGTGGAGAGGAAATCCGGCTCGGGCTGCTGGTCGGCATCCAGGACAGCGGCATAATCGCATTGGATTTTCGATAGCGCGTCGTTCAGGGACCCGGCCTTAAAACCGGCCCTATCATCCCTGCGCATTATCCCGACCCCGTTCCGTGCCGCAATGGCGTCGATCTCCCTGGAAAGCCCCAGCTCGTCCGAATCATCCAGCAGGTATACTGTTTTGTTCGGATAGGACATTTCGACTGCGGCCCGTACCGTCCCTTCGACCACATCCACCGGTTCGTTGTATATCGGGATGAGAACGGCTGCCTTGGGCTGGGCTCCGGGTGCCGCTTTGGAGAGCGAAAGCGCAAGATTCGGGTAATCTTTTATCGCGCGGATGAGGTTGACCAGGTAGCTGCACACCTGGGTGATGAAGTACAGCTCGACGATAAAGACAAGAATCGAAATGGCCCAGGCGGCGAGGGAAAGCTGGTCGAACAGTATCGAATGCACCCTGAGGAAAACATAGGCCGGGAGCACGAGGAAAAGGATCAGCTTGGCCCCGACCAGGATCATCAGCTCGCGGTTTCCGCCCTCAGGCCGCATGCGGATCACCCTTTGCGAAGAAGCGGACGAGGACCTCGTTGAAGACCGCGAAATAAGCCAGCACGAGCAGCCATCCCAGATTCGTATGGAAGACATTGACCGCGAGGTCGCTGGAGACGAATGCGCCGACGAGGAGGAGCACCCCAAGCCTGGTGACGTTCAGGAAAAAGGTGCCTATTATGCCGAGGAGGAAAAGGAACGGCAGGGCTGCCTTGTTCATCTTCCTCCAGTTGTACGAGGCCGTGACCAGGAAAAGGAGGGTGAAGACAGACAGCGATTCGATGCCTGAACAGCTCTTGTATATGGCCATATAGAAGCCGTTCAATCCCAATATCGGGCCTTGCAGGTTCTGAAGGTCTGAATACGGCTTCCAGACGGCCCCGATGATGCCATGGAGGAGCTTGGCGGTAAGGGTGGATAATGCCACCCACTGGTCCTGGACGACATAGACCGAGTTGATAGCGATCACAGAGATGGCAGCGACCGCCAGGATTGTCAGCCCATGCCTCTTTCCGATGTCGATGAGGAACTCGCGCCTGAAGAGGGCGAGGACCAGGACAATCATTGCGACCAGAGCGAAGACGGATTCAAAACCGTAGATGTGCCTGAAGAGCACGGATAAATCCGGTTTCTTGTCCAGATAGATGAGGGCTTCCTCGCCATAGTAGCTGCCATCAGGGTTGAGCGTCTTGGCGTCATGATAGACCCATTGGGAAGACACGAAGACCCATGAGTCCCCTGTGGAAGAGAGCGTGATGGAATTTTTCCCCTTATGCAACGCAGAAGACGGTATCTGCACGCTGATCCAATCCGCGATGGAATCCTTCAGGGCGGCATATTTTCCTGTGATATCGATGCTTTGGGCCCCATTGACCGAAAGCGATACATTCGAGCTGAACGCATCACCGCTCCAGCCAGCATGGATCCGCAGCGCGACCGGATCAGCCGTATCATTATCCAGTGTGACGACCTTCGTAATGCCAGGCGACATGACCCCAATCCGGTCGAGCTCGATGCTGTCGCTCAGGAAAGAGCCGAACCCTATCTCCATCGTGCCGTCATGGACCGTGGCGGCGCCCATCTGCATGAGCGAATCGAAATTCACCTGCATGGCTGCGAGGACGCCGAAGAGCACGAGGGCTATTATCGAGAATGCGATGGCATCGTCCCAGTCAGGCATCATGCTTTTAGAAGCAGGGATATCGTCCTTGAGGATGAGGAAGGAGATGAAAACGAACAGCGAGGATATCAGGAATATCTTCTGGGTGTAATACGCCACGTTCAGCGAATAGGCGAAATCATCCCCGAGCGCCACCCGGAGGAGCGGCACTGCCACAAGGACGACGAGGATGAAGATGATGATCCTGGCATATAGCGGGATGGAGGGGGCCGGGTGGCCGGAGCCGCCTGCAGCGCCTTGAGCGCCCGCGGAACGCTTGTACGGTCCCATCCCAAGAGCCCCTCATTTCCTCAGGAAGACCACGGCCAGGCCGCCGAGAATTACGACCAGGAGGGCGATAGGCCCGAACTC
>CAYZNP010000065.1:0-5013 GCA_964479815.1 Microcaldota archaeon | reverse complement strand
GTATCGCCACGTGATTATCCGCATGATAAGGGCTGTCCTGTTCGATTTCGACGGCGTGGTGGTCCAGTCCGAGGGCCTCCACAAGGAGACCTTCATGGAGCTGCTCGCCCCCTACGGCGTTTCCGTATCCGAGGAGCGCTGGTACAGGGAGTTCGCAGGCACAGGCTCGCGCCACATCTTCGAGGTGCTGGTGAAGGAGAACGGCATAAAGGCGGACATCAGCTCGCTCGTGGAGCAGCGCAAGAAGCTCTACGAGGCGCTGGTCCGCGGCGGCGTCCTCCGGGAGACGCCTGGCGTGCGGGAATTTATCGCGCTGCTCAGGAAAAAGGGCATAAAGACCGCCATCGTCTCAGGGAGCCACAGGACCAACGTGACCACGACCAGCTCTGTACTCCATCTCGAAGGCCTTTTCGACGTCATAGTCACCGGCGACGACCTGAAGGAGAGAAAACCAGACCCGGCGCCGTTCCTGCACGCTGCGAAGCTGCTCGGCCTGAAACCGCAGGAATGCGTTGCAGTCGAGGATTCCGTGTCCGGCTGCGCGTCCGCGAAGGCAGCAGGCATGCGCCTGGTGGTCATCCGCTCGCCTGCAAGCAAGGATTTATATGGCTACGATGCGATAATAAATGACTTTTCGGAGTTTCCGCTCGGGATGTTTTGACTATGATTAAGCTTGAGCTGGACCGGAAAAAGCGCTCTCTGTCTGTGAAGGAGCCGTCCGACGTCTCCTCGCTGCAGAACGGCTTTTACGGCCAGATGAAAAAAGGGATAATATACCTCGCTCCAGAGGAAGCGCTCTACATAATGGACATACGGAACGGGCGCTGCTTCGACGAGGCGGGCAACGAATACTCCTTCAACTCGGTCGCGTCGCTGTTCCTGAAGATAAAGAAGCTGCTGGCCCGCTATCTGACGTATAAGGACTACCGAGACAAGGGCCTCATCCTTCGCGACGCGAAGGAGGCAAAGGGTGGATACGGGCGCACGGTGCTGAAGAAATACGCAGGCGGCGCGTTCAAATTCGACTCGTTCGCCTTCGACGGGCTTTTCTTCCCCCAGGACCTGCTTACGCTGGTCGACGACGAGCGGGTGGGCAAGGAGCTTTACGAACGGTATTGGATAGGCCAGTTCGGCACCTACAAGGCAGCGCACCGCGGCCGCATATCCAAGCTGGACATCTACGAGACGATTTTCCTGCTCAAGCACGGCGGCCTGCACCTGACGAACGCGAAGCTGCACGACGTCGAGCGGACAGCGCGCAAGCGCATCAGGTTCTTCGACGACATGTACCTTGTCTATGAGGACTGGAGGCGCAGGGGCTACGTGGTCAAGACGGGCTTCAAGTTCGGCACCCATTTCAGGATATACTTCCCTGGCGCGTCGCCCATACGCGCAGAGGACGAGTGGATGCACTCCAAGCACGTGATACACAACTTCCCCAGGAAGCATAAATTGCTCATTTCGGAATGGGCGCGCGCCATACGCGTCGCGCACAGCGTGAAGAAGACGTTCATACTGGCCATACCGGGCAAGAAGGCAGCCATAAAGGTCAATCCGAAGAAGCCAAGGCTTGATTTCCTGCTCTACCACCGCCGCAAGGAGGGCATAGAGACGCCCAGGGACGGCACCCCCCGCTACCTCATGTATTCGCTCACGGAAGACGAGTACATCGGCGGCGAGGGGCTGGCAGAGGCGCTGGCCGAGGCGCGGCATTATGGCCTGGAGATGATGATGGCCATAAGCGACCGGGAGAGCAGCGTGACCTACTACGTCATAAAGGAGATCGAGCTCCCAGGGAGCGAATACGAGTATTACGAGATAGAGTGGCTGCAACCGTAGCAGCCACTTACAGCCAAAAGCAAAGCTTTTGACTGTAGAATGGATACAGCCATAGGGTGATGCTATGCCGATAAGAGCGAGCCATATACTGGTGAAGGACGAGCACGCGGCCAAGAAGCTGCTTTACGAGCTCCAGGCAGGGGCTAATTTCGCGATGCTGGCGAAGAAGCATTCAATCTGCCCCAGCGCAGACCAGGGCGGCGATTTGGGCTTCTTCGAGAAGGGTCAGATGGTTAAAGAGTTCGAGGATGCTGCGTTTTCCGCGCCGGTCGGCGTTCCCGTGGGCCCTGTGAAGACCCAGTTCGGCTACCATCTCATCCTGGTGACCGCCAAAAGGTAGCGGAAAGAGGCGTTCCACGCCGTAAAAACCTCTTGTTTATCCCATGAAACACAACCGATAGCCTTTTAATCTATTTGTTTCATAAATTGTATTGGTGTGTATGTAATGGGATGGGCAAGAGGCGGATTGTTATTTCTCATGTTGCTTGCGGCCAGCTTCGCCGCTGTCATTGAGGCAGGCGACTGGAACGCCACCCAGACGAGCTGGAATGCCAGCGATGCCGCTGCGGCCAAATGCGGGCCTGGCGTGCAGGTTTATGTGTGTTCAGGCGATGCCGTGAAGGTGGTTTCTTCCGACGCCAGCACGTTCTACAAGCCCGACGGGAGCATCGTCAGCTGCCCGAACGCAGCCGCATCCCAGATCGGTGCGGAATGCGTGCAGCTCCTTATGCCCAACCGCTGTTCCACCGAAGTGAAGTGCGAAACTCCGGTTCCCCAGAACCAGACTACGCCTGTGAATAAGACCGAGAATGTGTCCGTAGGTTCGGCAACGGCCCCTGTGGTCGCCCCTGTGAAGGCGGCCAGTACGCCAAATGACGTGTCAAAGAAGGACATCGTCATCCCTGCCGCGGCACCGAGCAACGCCGATTTCTCCCTGGACAACCTGGCGCTCGTGGTGCTCCTCCTTGGAGCCGTTTCAGTTGGCGTGCTGTTCACGATGTTCAAGAACAGCATATCAGAGTAACGCCCTGCTCTTTTCCGCTCTATTTTTCGCTTCCAGCGATGCCTATTTATACCTCATTCCAGAACTCCCCGCATGAATGGCAGGCCCGACAACCATCCCCACCCCACCCTCAGCAATCAGGAGCTGGTCTGCCTGCCAGTCGGCGAGCTGTTCCGGCGTTTCGGCTCCTCGACCCGCGGCCTGGCTGCCAAGGATGCCCACAGGCGCCTCCATCTCTACGGCCATAACGAGCTGGCCAAAAGAGTGAAGAAATCGCCCATGATGGCATTTTTAGCATATTTCAACAATCCCCTCATCCTCATCCTCCTCGCTGCAGGCGCCGTGGCAGGCTTCCTCGGCGAGGCTGTAGAGGCAGTGACCATAGCCATAATGGTCCTTATCAGCGTGGTTTTGAGCTTCGTGCAGGAGCACCGCGCAGAGCGGGCCGCAGAGGAGCTGCGCAGGCGCGTAGCGACCACGGCAACGGTCCTGCGCGACGGCGTGAAGCATGAAATCCACCTCAACACCATCGTCCCCGGGGACGTCATACTGCTTTCCGCCGGCGACATCGTGCCTGCGGACGCGCGCATACTGGAGGCAAAGGACCTGTTCGTGGACCAGGCAGCGCTCACAGGCGAATCCTTCCCGGCCGAGAAGCAGCCAGAGCCGCTGAAGAGCGACTGCGTGGCAGAGGTCACCGAATGGAAAAACTACCTGTTCATGGGGACGTCGGTTGTGAGCGGGACGGCAACTGCGCTGATAGTGCGCACCGGCAGCCAGACCCAATACGGCGAGACCGTGAAGCTGACGCTGGAGAAGCGCCCGGAAACGGAGTTCGACCGCGGATTGAGGCAGTTCGGCTACCTCATCATGCAGGTTACGTTCGTCCTTGTCATCTTCGTATTCCTTGTGCTTGCGCTGTTAAAGCACAACGTGCTGGAATCAGTGCTGTTCTCGCTGGCGCTGGCTGTCGGGCTTACGCCTGAACTGCTGCCCATGATAGTGTCCATAAATCTGTCACTGGGCGCAGTAGCCATGTCCAAGAAGAAGGTCATCGTCAAGCGCCTTTCGTCGATCCACAACTTCGGCGCAATGGACGTCCTCTGCTCTGACAAAACAGGCACGCTCACCGAGAACCGCGTAACGCTCATCATGCACGTGGACCTGAAAGGCAAGGACAGCGCGAAGGTGCTTGAATACTCGTTCGTCAACAGCGCCTTCCAGACCGCGGTGAAAAGCCCGCTGGACCTGGCTGTCATGGCCCATGACAAGAAAGTGAATGCGTCCGGCTACAGGAAGATAGACGAAATCCCGTTCGACTTCAACCGCAGGCGCAGCTCTGTCGTCGCCTGGAAGGGGAGGGAGAAGCTGCTCATAACCAAGGGCGCACCTGAAGATATAGCGGAGGTGTGCGACCGCTACGAGCTTGGCGGCAGGGTTTCACGCATGGACGATAAGGTGAAAGCCGCCATAGACAGGAAATACAGGCAGTTGAGCCTGGACGGCTACCGTGTGCTCGGCATATGCTACAAGGAAGTGGATGGCGGCAGGCTCGCTGCCAAGGACGAGCAGGGCATGGCATTCCTCGGCTTCATCGCGTTCATAGACCCGCCCAAGGAGAACGCGCGCGAGGCGGTTGACGAGCTGAACAGCAGCGGCATAGCGTTCAAGATACTGACCGGCGACAGCGACCTTGTCACCAGGAAGACGTGCGAGCAGCTCGGCATAAAGATAACCGGCATGGCTACCGGCACCGAGATAGCTGCCATGAACGACGACGCCCTGGCGCGCGTCGTGGAAAAGGCCAACATATTCGCGCGCGTGACGCCTGCGCAGAAGAACCGAATACTCCACGCGCTGAAAAGCAACAACCACGTGGTCGGGTTCTTGGGCGACGGCATAAACGACGCCCCGTCCATGCGCGTGGCCGACGTGAGCATGTCGGTGGAGAATGCAGTGGACGTGGCGAAGGAGTCCGCTGACATCATACTGCTGCAGAAGGACCTGCGCGTGCTTGAGGAGGGCGTGCTTGAAGGGCGCAAGACGTTCGGCAACACAATGAAATACATCATGATGGGCGTCAGCTCCAACTTCGGCAACATGCTCTCGGTTGCTATCGGTTCGCTGTTCCTGCCTTTCCTGCCCATGCTCCCGATACAGATTCTGCTGAA
>CAYZNP010000064.1:0-5017 GCA_964479815.1 Microcaldota archaeon | reverse complement strand
ACACCGCAGAAGGCGCGCAGTTCCTGACCGGATTCGGCGGCATCGGCGCTTTCCTCAGATATAAGACGAGATGAGGTGAACAGGTGGGCATCATACCAAAAAACGGCGAACAGAAAGAGACGGTAGGCGTCATCTCTTTGCTCGTCGCACATTATCTGCTGGGTCTTGGGATAGCAGTCATCGGGCAGAGAACCAAGAACGTGATGGAGTTCTGGTTTGGCATCGCAGTGTTCCTCGTCGCAGTAGGTGCCCTGATTTTCTTCGTTACTGCTGCGGGGAGCGTAGCTGCTTTCCAGGCAAGCTGGTTGGGCATCCTTTACGGGCTATTCAGCCTCGCGACGTGGCTCTACATAATCCTGCGGCTCATCTGGATATTCATTAAAAAAGAGACGAAACTGGCCCTCTTCTGACCGGGTCACACTTCAACGAAGTCGTCGCCGCCTGCGTGATAGAGGCCTTTCGCCTTCCTTCTCTCCACTATATTTACGGCCTCGCCAACGAAAAGCACGTGGTCGCCAAGCTCAATCTCATTCACCAGTTTGCACTCGATGCTGGCCGGAGAATCTTTCAGGAGCGGCAGGCCCAGCTTGCCGTATTCCCTGGCGATAGAGAATTCTGCGAACTTGTCGCGCTCCTTTCCGCTGCTCCTTCCGGCCGCAATCGCCTTTTCCTTCATCTTCGCATCCACGAGGTTTATGGCGAACGCACGGCCATTTGATATGAGCCCGTGCGAGAAGCGCTTCCTGCTTATGGAAACGCCGAAAAGGGGCGGCTCCATGGAAATCGGGAAGCACCAGGCGGCCGCCATGACGTTCTCCTTGGCGCCGGATTTGCTTGTGATGAGGACGACGCGGAGCGGATAGAGCGCGCGATAGGGTTTTTCCGTTGCCATCGGCCTACACGCTCTTGATGGCGCAGCTGCCGACCGCGTACTGGGGCCCAACGCCGACGACAAGCGCATTGGAATAGTATGACGACGACGTCCCTTCCTTCACGTAGATGACGATGCCGTTTTTCAGCTGGGATATGCAGTAGTCCAGCGTATAGCTGCCGTAGTCCTGCACGCAGCCGCTGTTGCTCATGGAGATATAGGATACGTTCTTGCCGCCCATGCCGCTGCTGCCGGCGAAGTCCACGCCGCACTGGAGGATGTTCCTGCTGGTATTGGCGTCCGTCACGCCGCGCACGTCCATGACTATGTAGACGCGGCTCGCACTGCTGAATATGTCCTTGAACGTCCCGGCATCCACGCCGGAGCCGGGCACGAACGTGGTGGCTGAGCTGCGGAGGAAATACCAGGCGATTACGAGGACGAACAGCGCGAGGAGGACGACCGCTGCGATCTTGAGGAGGTCGTTTGACATCCCGGGCTTTGGCGCCGCAATAGGCGGCTCAGGGTCGGGCTTGGACGTTTCGAGCACTGTCTTGGGCTCCGGGGCCGGCTTCGTTTTTTTCCTTGCCATGAAATCATCCGAAAAGCGTCGCGAGGGGGCAGGACTTGTAGTAGTCCCAGTTCGCGCTTATATCCGCCTCGCTCTTGTATATCGCCGAGAATTTCGGCGGCTGGTTCTGGGGCGAGTAGGAGAGGAGGAAGGAGGAGGATTTGTTGCCGGCGCTAGCCAGGCAGGCATCAACGGTCATGCTGGTGTTGCCGCTCGGCTGTTTCTCGATGCAACTGTTCGGCGTCAGCGTGTATATGGCCCACGTCTTGTTCTGCTTGGCGAAAACGTCGGAAAGGCTGTTCGCGCAGGAAACCATGGACTTGGCGTCGGAATACGACACGTTCCGCAGGTCGAGGACTATGGACGTGGAGTTGCGGGAATCAAGGTCGGACAGGAATTCGGTGAACGTCGCGGTCGTGGACGTCTTGTCCAGGAACAGGTAGAGGAATATGCTGAAGCCCAGGAACATCACCAGCGAGCACAGGAATGCGGCGCCCAGGATAATCTTGCTCTGCGGCACGTCGAGGCTGAAGGTCACGAGGACGTAGAGGAAGAGCAGCAGCGAAAGCGCCGTGAGCGAAAGGAACACGAGGCCGGAGAACGATCCGAAGGAGAGCAGCTTGTTGCTGATTATGCTCTCGGGGTCGTCCAGCTTGGTCACGGTGGCGAACCTGGAGATGCCGTTGTTCACGCGCCGTGCGAAACCCCTGAAGAGGAGCACCGCCTTCGACGCAGGGACGTTGCTCTCGGTACTGAGAAGCTCCTGCGCATCAGCGGTGACGTTGACGTACTTCAGCCTCAGGGCCTCCAGCTGGTCCACGGTATAGCCGTCCCTGAAGGTGGCGTCAAGGTCGGCGGTCCTGTTCTGGAGGATGCTGAACGTTTCCAGCGCGGTCGGGTCCATGTCATCCTTGGTCTGCAGCACAAGCAGGAGCGAGTCGGCGGTATTCTTGGCCTGAAGGGTATTGTTGTACGCTCCAAGGAGCGACAGCGAGAGGTTCTTGACGACCGCAGTGCTGTTGCCGTAAGCTGCCATATCAGATTCGGTGGTTGTGAAGTTCCTGTCTGCCAGGTCCTCCGGGATTGTCGTCTGCAGGGCTATGAGCTGGTCCAGGTTGGAGTTCAGCGTCATGTTTAACACGTGCGACCTGGCCTGCTGGCCTAGCGTTATGGCCTCGCTGCCGCTGGCGTTGAGGCCGCGGAAAAGGTCCGTGTAATAGGCCGCGGTGGCCTCCACCTTCGCGTAGTTCAGGCGGGCCGCGGAATTGCTGGCCAGCGCAGCGGCGAAAGACGCATAGTTGCTCAGCGGCGCCACCTTGTTGTTGAGGCGTGTGGCAAGGGCCAGGAGCTGGTCTAACGCCGGCTGGTCAAGCTCCAGGGACGGGCAGATGGCATAGCATTGCTTGCATGCGGCGCGGTCGGCGCTGTCATTGAGGCGCGGGAGGCGGAACAGGGTGGCTTCTATCTTGAGCGAGTCGGACTTGAGCGTGGGGGTTGTGCTGATGATATAGGCCAGCACGCTCGCCAGGTTATCCGACGAAAGGTTTGCCAGCAGGGCGGTATAGTTGGCGAGGATGGTGTCCATCTCATAGCTTGCCAGGCTGTAATTGCTGACATAATTCAGGGCGTCGACGCCGGAGCACAGGTTGTTGTGCTCGCAGTATGCCGAGACCAGCACCGATGCCAGCCGCGTGCATGAAAAGTTGTTGCGGCATTGGAGGCGGGTGGTGCACGAGGAGTTGGTGCAGGTGATGAACGTGCCATAGGGCGCCAGCTGGGAGGCGGTCCCGAAGAGCGTCATCTTGTTATTGAGGAAGCCGTCGTCCCTGCAGGTGTACTCTTCCTTGTTCTTGTAGTCGTAGCCGTTGTTCCTGCTGTCGTTGAACTTCTTCACCAGCGCCGTGAGATTGGCAAGCTCGTCGGCGGTGGGGTAATACTGCTGGGCGTAATAATCGTGCATTGCGGCTTCGATGTCGCTCTTGTTCCTGAGCGGCTCATCATTCTTCAGGAGGAAAATGTTCACGCCGTTTAACGTCACCAGCGAGTAATTATTCCCGTCAAGCGTGAAATTCGTATAGGAGACAGTCGCGTTCTTTTCGGTGGGATAAAGATAGCTGCTGATGTCGAAGGCAGACAGCACGCCCAGCAGTAGCAATACCATGAACGCGGTCTTGAGGGAGGTCATTGCAATGAATTAGGGGGCATCCTTTAAATATTTTCTGTTTCTACCGCTCGCGTTTTATGACGTAATCCGCCAGGGCCAGGAGGGCGGTTTTGTCCCTGCTGTCAGGGAGGCGCACGAGGGACTTGACTGCCTTTTGCACGAGCCTGTCAGCGCTCTTCTGCGCGTATTCCACCGAGCCGTGCTTCTTGAGCAGCCCGATGGCATCTTCTATGTCCTCCTTCTTCCTTGAATGGGACGAGAGTATCTGCGTGAGACGTGCCCGCTCCTCGCCGGATGCCCTGGACAGGCAGTGCACAACCATGAGCGTCCGCTTGCCCTCTGATATGTCGCCGCCTATCTCCTTCTGGTATTTCTCGAACTCGCCGGTCACGTTGAGCACGTCATCCTGTATCTGGAATGCCGCGCCAAGCCCCTCGCCGTAATCCCTGAGCGCATTCCGCGCCCTCTTTCCCCCGCCGCCGATGAACACCCCGACCTCGCAGGAAAGCCCCATGAGCGCCGCGGTCTTCCCGCCTATCATGGTGATGTAGTCCTTCTCGCTGACGTCGAACCGGCCGCCGCGTATCCACGACAGCTCCACGCCCTGGCCGTCCACCACCCGCTTGAACGCATCCGCGTAGAGTTTCTGGAGCGTTATTAGCTTGGAGGGCCTGAGCTTCAGCCCGAGCAGCTCACGCCACAGCAGCGTGTAGAGGGCATCGCCCGAATTCATGGCCATTGGCACTCCGTAGGTGACGTGGAGCGCCGGCTCGCCCCGACGGAACTGCGAGTCGTCCTCGATGTCATCGTGTATGAGGGTGAAGTTGTGGAACATCTCGATTATCGCCGCGGGCTCCACCACAGCCTCGTAGGCGCCGCCCACGGCGCCGCATGACAGCAGCGCGAGCACCGGCCGTATCCTTTTCCCGCCCCGGCGCAGGAAAGGCACAAGCAGGCCGTAGACCCTCTTGTCCTCGGCGTCCAGCCTGGCCTCCATGGCCTGCTCGACCGAGCGGAGATATGGCGCTATGTGGGAATGTGATTCCATGAAAATGACCCTGTCTGGTACTCTCGCGGAAAACCCTTTAAATCCTCTTGGTGTTGCCGCATGCGCAGCGGACCCGCAGGCAGGCGTTCTTCTTGTCGTAGGTCACGGTGACCGTATCGCCTGGTATCCAAAGGCGGCCGCACTTCCTGCAGAAGCTGTTTTTCAGCTCCTTGGGCAGCTTCGCCTTGTGCTTTTTCAGCAGGTCAAGGACCATGTGGACATAGCGGCGGGCCCGTTCCTCGCTGCCCGAGTCGTGCGCCTTGCGCGCCTCGGCCAGCAGGCGCTCCATGGAGTGGAGCACACTCGATTTTATAATCTTTTTCCGCCGAATATCCATGCTGTTGGTTCGATGGAAAACTTTAT
>CAYZNP010000063.1:0-5129 GCA_964479815.1 Microcaldota archaeon | reverse complement strand
ACGAGAAGGACCAGCAGACCCCGAACACGCCGGCCATATCGCTCTTCTGGGCGCTCCAGAAGGCGTTCGACGTGCTCGACCGGCAGGGCGGCCTGCCAGCCTGCGTAAAGCGGCACGCCGATGCTGCTGCGTACACGCGCAAGCGCATCACTGCAATGGGTTTCCAGCTGATTGCGGAGAAGGGCTTCGAATCGAATACGGTGACAGGTTTCGTGTGCAGGGACGGCGACCAGGCTAAGAGGATAAAATCAACCCTGGCCAAGGAATACGGCATAAAGATCGTCGGCTCGCGCGGGGCGTTCAAGGACACGGGCCTGCGCATAGCGCACATGGGCAATTTCGAGATGAAGAACATCGAAACGTGCATCGATGCGATAGGGAAAATCAGCCAGTAGCACGACGGAGAGAGTAAATCATTAAATAGATTTAGACATGAATAACCCTGCTGATGCCCATGGACTCCGCCCACTCGAACATAAACAAGCTCGTTTCGCTCACGTTCGACGAGAGCCCGGAAGTCCGCAAGCAGGCCGCGAAATCGCTCGGCGAGATAACAGACCCGGCGGCATCGTTCGCCCTGGTCGAACTGAGTTTCGACAAGGACCCGTCCGTCCGCGCGGCGGCGCAGCTGTATCTCGACAAGCGCAAGCACGCCGAGCCGGAGCTCATGTCGTTCGCGAGCATCTTCGCATCAGGAAAGGAGAAGGAGAGCAGCACCGAGGGCGAATCACACCCACCAGGCGATGCGCGCGAGAAGATGCTGCGCCCGATCACGCAGATTTTCGAGAAAGGGCTGGGCAAGGAGAAGGCTGATGCGGTCAAGAGCAAGATGATGCCGACCATAGAGAAGATATACCTCAAGGCGTCGACTCATATCCATGCCAGCAAGAAGAAAAACGATGAGGATGGCCGGAAGGCGGTGCAGGAGTTCCTGACCAGCTACCTAGAGGCCATATCCGACATAGAGCAGATAGGCAGCGGGATGCAGCAGCCCGCAGAGATGGCCGAGGCGGCTGAGCCGCCCCCAGAACCACTGCCACAGCCCGAACCCGAAGAGCCCCCTGTGCCAGAGATCGAGGCCCCCAAGGGCGCGCTCGGCGAGCTGGAGGAGGTCGGCAAGCAGAACCAGATGACCGGCATCTCCCTGGATATCGCGGGCATCGAATCCCAGGAGGTCGCCGAGCTCAAGGAAAGCCAGGAGATAGAGCACCTGCCGGACACGTTCTTCAAAAAAGCCTATGAGACGATGATGCTTTCCGGCGGCGACGAGTCCATCATGAAGCAGGAGATGAACCGCATGATAGACTCGGCCCAGCGCGAGATAGGGCTCGCATTCAGGCTCGCCAAGAAGCGGTTCAAGGAGATAAAGATAACCAACATCACCAAGATACGCGACGGCATGCGCAACATAAACACCGAGCTGCTCAGCGTCAGGAATGTCGAGGCCGGGCAGTACCAGAAGACCAGGAAGCAGGTTGGGGTGCTCGTACGCGTGCTCGTCAACGATGACGCAGGCAATGAGGGCGTCATCTACCTCTTCGACGGCCGTGGCAGCGAGATACGTCAGGGCATGCGTGTGAAGGTGGTCCTCGGCCAGGCAAAGACGTTCGAGGCGACCGGCGAGACAGCGCTGGTACTGGGCAAGAAAGGAAACGTTTATATTGTATTGTAGATACTATCCCTTCCGCTCGTTTTGCGTGAGTGTGAACGTTATGGACCTTACAAAGTATGAAGTCGCACGCCTCATCGGCGCCAGGGCACTGCAGCTCTCCATGGGTGCGCCGCCGCTCATAAAGGTCACCGACGAGAGGATGTCGTTCCTCCAGATAGCCGAGGTGGAGCTCGACAAGGGCATAATCCCGCTCGTCGTGGTCCGCACGCCGTCAAGAGAAGCCGCGTGAGCGGCTAGTTGGCGCTGCTTTCATTGAAAGGCAGGCCTTCAACAAGGTCCACCTCGTAGCCGTTCCCCTGCACCATCAGCAGTATCCGTTTCTCCGCATCCACCCATTCATACTGCTGTTCGCTGCCCGATACGCTCTCCACGACAACGAACGCCTTCCTGCCGCGCCAGGTGTCTGTCCTCATCACACGGTAATCCATGCCCGCCAGGTAGTGCGACTCGTTTTCGAAGCCCATGTACATGCTCGTATTCCACTTCCATCCCTCGCTGAGGGCGAGCATCCATGGCTTGAAGGGCATCATCTGCGCGTTCTCAAGCATGGAATTGTATCCCCTCTTGTCCATGCCCCACCGGTCCACGCAGGACGTGGATGGCGGGCTCGCGTCCATGAGCGCGATGATGGTGCAGTTGTTGCCATTGAGGATGTAATAGGTCACATTCACCTGGCTGCCGTTCAGCAGATAGCCGTATACGTACTGCTCGCCTGGCTTGAGCTGGAACTCCACGTTCTTCACCAGCGGCTCCTCGACGATGGTGATTTTCGGGTTGTCGAAGTGCGGCTTGAACATGATGAAGGAAAAGGCCAGGCTGGCCGCGAGGATTACCACCGCCGCTACCACGACCTCGGTGGGAGTTAGCCCGGCGAGCCGCCCGGCAATCCCGGATGCGTCATTTTGCGGTGTTGAGCCCGGCGCGTCGGGCTTGATGCGCTCCTGTCCGGAGCGCCAGGGGCTGGCTTTGGCAGGAGTCCTGCCGGAGGAAAGCCCCATCTCACTGCCTCCTGGCGATCTTGCCGAACGTCGCATATGGCTTCGCGGTCCTGCTTTCCATGCGTTCGAAGACGACCTGCGATATCCGCATGCCCGCGTGGAGCTTCACAGGGAAAGGCGCGAGGTTCACGATTTCAAGCACCTGGCGGTTGTCGCTGCCGGGCTGGACCAGCGCGCTGGTTATGTGTATTATCAGGCCCATCCTGGCATACCTGCTCCTGCCCTCGAGATTGCCCATGACGTCCGGCGGCAGCGTGAGCTTCTCGACGGTCCTGCCGAGGCACATCTGCCCCGTGGCCAGCGTCACGCTTTTCGCCTTTTTCATGCGGAACGCTTCCTGGAACCCGGTCTTCGAGAGGTCCACGACCCGCCCTTCGTACACGTCCTTGAAGAAAAACCATTCGTCGCTGAGCGTCAGGTCCACGCTGGCCGGCCCCACCTGGCTGTCCTCCAGCGGCCTGATTTTCAGCGTCCCTTCCTTCAGCATCCGCCTTATATCCCTGTCGGAAAGTATCATGGAAATATCACACAGCGGCGGTTTTAAATGCCTTAGGCACGGGACAGCTGAATTATCCGAGCCGCACAAAACCTGCGTTTTTGCACCTGCGCCAGCCACCAACAACCTTTTTTAATGATTTATTGCTCATATGCTCAGCATGTGAAGCTATGGCAGGTGCGGCAGGCAGTCGGCAGATTATTCTTGGCGTGGTATTCCTATTGCTTAGTGCCTACGCCAACGCCGCGGTAATGAGCGTCAACCTGACATCTCCCATACAGAACACCACCACCAACGTCACCCAGGGTGCATTCTTCACGGTGGCCGCGAACATAAGCTGCAGCGGCACGGGCAGCTGCGGCAACATAACCACCTACTCCCGCTACAACCCCAGCTCTCTCTACGGCAACGGCGCGGCCGGAGCGGCGAACATCACCGTGGCGAGCGGAGTGGTGAACAACTACACCTGGCTCACCGCGAACGCTTCTGCGTCAGCCACTATCCTGAGGCTCAACAGCACGACCGGTTTCTCCGCGAACGACCAGGTACTCATAATCCAGATGCAGAATTACAGCGGCAGCACGCCCGCAGGAACCTACGAGTTTGCCACCATCGCCTCGGTCAGCGGCAACAACCTCACCCTCACAACAGGCCTCTCAAACGCTTACTTCACCGGCGTCTTCAACCGCACCAACGCCACCGTCACCCAGGTCGTCCGCGTTCCCCAGTATACGAACCTGACGGTCAATTCCGGCGCATCGATAATCGCGCAGCCATGGAACGGCTACACGGGCGGCATAGTCGCTTTACGGGCAAACGACACGGTGCGCATCATCGGAACGATAAACACCAGCGGAAGGGGCTACCGGGGCGGCGCAGGCATAAGCAGTGCTACCGCCCCCGGCATGCAGTATGCCTACCAGGGAGAATCCTATCCTGGCCTGGGCGCGGCCGGGAGCTTTACAAACCTCTCGAACGCCGGCGGGGGAGGCGGCGGATTTAACGACCTTATTGGCGCCGGCAACAACAGCGGTGCGTCCGGCGGCGGAGGCGGCTATGCCCTTGCCGGCCTTCCAGGCGATTCGTCGCCTCAACTCAATCCCGGCGGGCAGGGCGGCGCAGCCTACGGAAACACGTCGCTGCAGAAGATTCTGCCCGGTTCCGGAGGCGGAGGCGGAGGCGGCGACATCAATCCAGCTACCCTCGCCAACTTTCCCGGCACTTCAGGTGCGGGTGGCGGAGGCATTGTCTTAATCGCAGCCCCCACCATAATAAACACGGGTAAAATCACCGTGACTGGCGCGGACAGCATCCCAAGCACTCCACTGGGCCAAGGTGACCCGAGTAGCGTTCCACCCGGCTATATATACAATGGCACAGGCGGAGGCGGCGGTGGCGGCAGCATCTACCTTATCGCAAACAACATGACACTGGGCACGCTCCTTGTAAACGGCGGTGCCGGGGGCGGTGGATGCATCACGGAGCCCGACAGCTTGACCTTTTGCGGAGGCAACGGCAGTATAGGCAGGATACGCCTCGACTACACGACCTTCAGCGGCACCGTATCCCCGCCGGCCAATTTCACCAGCACGCCAGGCAACAGCACGGCTCTGCCCAGTTTCGGTCCCATAAGCCCGGTTATCGGTACGCTTCCCTTCTATACCACCTCATCGCAGCCGCAGTACTGCGTCCTTGCCGCAGGGCAGTCCTGCCTGGTGACGTGGACCGTGAACGCCACAGGTGCCGTAGGCAGCACCTATCAAATAGATGCGAATATATCCAGCAACAACACCTCGGTCCAGTCTGGCGTATCGAGCAACGCGACCGTCCTCATAGTAACTATGCCGCCATCCCTGTTCAATCTCTCCCTTAACGCCACCTCGGCGAACAACCTCACGACAGACAATATCACGTGCAATTACGTCCTGAACGCCTCAGCAACCACTGCGGCGGTCGCATGGTC
>CAYZNP010000062.1:0-5203 GCA_964479815.1 Microcaldota archaeon | reverse complement strand
ACGACGTCGACGTCAGGTTCTCGTCGTCCTTTACGAAGTCGAAGCCGCCCATCCAGGTCTCGAAGCCTATGTCTGCGTGCTCTTTCGCGCTGAAGCCGATTTTCGGTTTCGGCACCGCGCCCGTGAGTGGGCGCTTCCGCACCTTCATCATCTTCCTTATGCCTTCCATGCCGAAATGCGGCCCCTTGAAATGCTTCATGTACGCCGGCGGCAGGTTGGCGTCGACCAATCGCAGGTTTTTCAGCGCCTTCATGCCGAAGATGTTGCCTGCTATGCCGCTCAGGAGCTGGGGCACGTTGCCCTCCTCCCAGAGGTCCAGCGGGTATGCCACCTTCACGTAATTGCCCTCCACGTTGAAGGCTGTCGCCTGGAGCTTCTGCATGCGCGGCGGCATCTTGAACAGCGTCGTCCACGTGCCTGTGGAGCTCTCGGACGCGATGCGGCCGATGGCCTCCTTGACGGTTATGCCTTCGTTTGGCTCGAAATAAAAGAGAACGACCAAATCGTCCTTAGCCGGCATGTATCCGTAATCCACGAATTTGCTATACCATTCGACGCTTGCCATGCTAATGAGAAACAGAAAAGGGATAAAAGGATGACGGTGCGGCTATCTGGATGCGGCGCTGACACTGGCCTCGACGGAAGCCAGAATCGCCTTCACCTGCTGCTGGCCATCGTTAAGGAGGTTTTGGAAGAACATCTTGCCCGCGCCCAGCGCCCAGCTCATCACCGCAATGGGCTGGTTGGACTCGGCCATCACGTACACCGCCGCGTCGCTCAGCAGGCTGTTCCTCACGGTCCCGGCAAGCTCGTAACGGAGCTCCGTGTGCTTGAACTTTGCGATGAAATCCTGGGCTTCGGACAGCGCCTTCAGCGCGTCGAAACGCGACCTGAGGGTCCAGTAACTGAGGTCAGGGCCGACCTCGCAAAATTCATTAGCGACTTTTGCCAGCAGGACCTGCTTATCGGCTATCCTGAATTCGCCGCCCCTGCAGCCTTCAGATATGTGTATCTCGCATTCGGAATGCCGGGCCTTCGGCGCCGCTGGTGCGTCTGGCACCGTCGGCATCGGGACCTGTGCGAGAACGCTTTCCACGCGTTCTGCCTTGGCGAAGCTGTTTATGAAGAACGGGTCGCCCTCGCCGCGTATCCAGCGGATCGCGCCGAGCGTCCGGCGCTCCTGGTCTAGTATGAGAATCAGCTTCTGCTGGGTCAGCTCATCGAAGCTAGGTGGCATTTCAGTGATGCTGGGACAGCTCGCCACTTCGTCGCGGGAGATGTCGCCGTAGGTCGTTTTCGCCATCCTGAGGATGGGCTCGGATTTCAGGTGGGAAAGGAATGCTTTGGCAGCGGGAACTTGCTTCATCTCGCTGAAAGTCGGCTCGCGGATGTTCTTAAGGCACATCTCGTGGTAACATTTCAGGACCTGCCTCGGAAAGGTCTGGGTTCTCGCATGTATGCCCGGATTCCGGTTGTCGCGTTGCATGTAGTGCATGTAGTATATTGTGGCAAAAACAGTTTATAAATGTTATGGTAAATGGTGTATATCCGTGCCTATTCAGCTTCCAGGGCCTTCTTCATTGCCTCGAGGGGGAGGAGCGCACACCTCATCCTGCCTGGGTTCTTGCTCAGGTCGATTTTAATCAGCTTCAGGACGTCCTCCCCGGTGATTTTGCCGAGTGAGGCGAGCTTTTTCCCCTTGATGTAGCCGGTGAAAAGCGAGGCGCTCGCCTGGCTTATGGCGCAACCATGGCCGGAGAATTTAGCAGCTGCCACGGCGCCGTTTTTCGCCTTGATGAACAGCTCTATGTGGTCCCCGCAGGTCGGGTTGTCCAGCTGCGCATGGTAGTCCGCGCCGGCCAGCCTGCCGTAGTTGAGCGGCTTCTTGTAAAGCTCTATTATGAACTCCTGGTAGATGTCCTTGTCTTCCATTGCTGCCACTAAGGGGATTTCACGCCTGTGATTAATAATACTGCGGTAGCGCTAAGTCGTAAAGTATTTTAAAGTGTGTTGTTTAAGTTACTTATAAAACGTGGTCATTATGAGTGTATCCCCAGCAAACGTCATAGCCCCCAAGGAAAGCGGAACCCAGTCCAGGCTCGCGCCATGGAAGAAGGCGGCCGCAGCCCTCCCCATAATAGACACCGTCCAGGTGCCCCTTGTCAAGTGCAAGGAGATGTGGACGGCGGTGACCGGATGCAAGAAAACCCCGCTCATAATCAGCACCCGCGAAAAAGCATGCGCTCCGGCCGGCGAAATCGCCATACCGCCCGGCCCGGTCAATCTCGAGAGGCTCGAGCCGGCAACGGCGATTGCAGGCATATGCGCTTTGCGGCAGGGCGACCAGACACGCGAAGTGCTGGTCGTCGGACCGGAGGCCGAAGCGCTCTCGCGCGTCCTGCGCGGCATAAATCTTGATGCAAACCTGACACGGTTTTACAAGCCAAATGGCGGCCCTTCGCTGGAGGGACTGAGACTGGTATGCGCCACTGCCCTGATATGGTACGGGGAGATAACAAGTAAGATAAATGCCACCATCCAGTCAGTGGACCTGCTTGCCATCCCAAAATCGAGGTGGGGAGGCGCCGGCAAAGACCTCTCCAAGGCGGCCGATCTGGAGATAATGCTGAAGGACGGGCCGGAGGCGTTTTGCGAGAGGTCTGGACTTAAAATCGAGACCCTCCTGAGGGCCGAGAAAGAGAGCAAGAAAAGCGCCTCCACGGAGCTGGAAACCGCATGCAACGCATATGCCATCGCGTACGTACTCGATTGCACGTCGAAACTGGTTTCAGACGACGAGATGAACGGGCTCAGCAACATCTTAACCTTTGGCATGAAAAAAGTCCGGCGCTACAGCTCGCTGGCAGGGTCGATTCCAACGGCGGATTCGATTACGCGCCAGAGCATAGTGGCCAGGCTCGTGAACATGGTCGGGCCTGGCTCGGAAGAGGAGGTGCGGGCAGAATTCCAGGTTGCCAGGCCGGTGTTCACTGTGGCGGAGGTTAAGGAAACAGCCGCCGCTCCCAAGGCGCAACGCCTATCGGACGAAGAGCAGATAGCAGGCATAGCAAACGCACTGAAGGAGAAGGATGTACCAAAGGAGTTCATAGTCAAATGCTTCCAGGATGGCATGCGGAATCCGGAAAAGATACACGAGAAATACACCAGGTTCAAGATGCACCCGGCACGGACCAAAGAGCCAGGGGAGCCCGAGAGGGCAGCGGAAACGACACCGCAGGTGTTTGACAGCCTTGATAGCAGGATAGCCCGGATAGAGTTCGGGCCTGCGATAACCAGTGCCATGAGGGCAGAGGGATTCGAGCCCCTCTATGTTACCCTCGCGGTGTGCAAGGTGTTCAACTATCCGTTGTCGCCGAGCCCCCGCAAGAGGGACGGGGTAGAAGGCTACCTCGCAAGGTACCTCCACGGCAAAGTGCGCAATCCGGCGAAGACGGCTGAGTCGGTGTTCAGTTTCATGGGCGATGCACGGCTGCTTGTGGGCAATGACAAGACGATGAGCATAAATGTCGGCACGGAGAACCCCACCGGCAGCGCCATATTGAGGGCAGTCAGGGACGGCTTCAGGGAGTGACCCCGGTTCAACCGAAGGCCTTCTTCACGCGCCCGAGGGATTCCACGGGATGCTAGGGGTTGGTTATTTTACATCGCACGGCGCGGCCGCTCTCGCTTGTTCGACGCTTCGAACAAGGGGCACACTGTTGCCTGCGGCAACAGCGACGTCGCGGCCAACAACCGCCACCCCAGAAGCCCAGGACCAGTAGTCGAAGGCATAGACGTAACGCCTGCCGAGGTAGTAGTCGCCGCCGACGAGGTGGGCCAGAGAGCCGTGATAACCTGTGGAACCTTTTTCAAAGTCGTCTTTATGCCTTATCCAAGAATATCTTGCTTCTGAAACTTCATCACAGGATGGTTGCGACTTTAATGGATACCCGTCAACATCAACCAAAGCCCAGGCTCTTGGCCTCATCACATCAACAACTTTAACATCGGTTGCAGGGTCGAAATCAGTCGTTACTGAAACGACATCTGCCTCATCATCGGTTTGGTCCAGCTTGAGTTTTTCAAGCTTGATAACTCCCATGCCGATTGCCTGCCTCAAGCCAACTGTCTCGGATCTACCATCTGGCCGTAGCATCGAAACCTGCACATCAGGAATATTCAGGGTGTGCCTAACGCCATCTTCAGCATAAACCAGCTTATCCCCTAACGGCAGATTTGCCTTTTCAAATCCGCTCGGGTAGAATGCGTATGCGCCGGTTCTCCACCAGTCGTTTACATTTACTGATTTGTAAGCACCGGATTGGATTGATTGATCGTGATCTTTTACTGACATGATCCCTTCAGTCGCAGGGGCGTATAGCCCGCTTGAACGAAGAGTAAACATCATCTTTTGAGTATACGTGCCCTCTAACGCTCTTATAGGCCGGCCATCCGGCAACTTTGGTTTAACGGTCATGATTACACCTCAATTAATGTCAATGGATAACATGCATCAAAGCACTTAAAAATCAGTGTTATCCCACAATTGAAAGCGTTTTGGAGGCCATGTCTGTACCAATCATAGACTGGGTTTTCCGGCCTAAACGCCGACAGAGGTTAGCCAAACGCCTTCCTGACCTTTTCGAGCGACTGCACAAGGCGGTCGATTTCCCCTTTCTTATTATAGAGATATACGCTGGCCCGTGTGCTGGCCGGTATGCCGAGCCGCTCATGCAGTGGCATTGCGCAGTGGTGCCCGCTCCTTACGCAGACGCCGTCCTCTGCCAGCATGGCAGCCACGTCGTGCGGATGGACTCCTTTGAGCGTGAAGGCGACGAGCGCAGCGCGCTTCTCCGCCTCTGCAGGCCCGATGACTTCAAGACCCCGGATTTCAGGAAGCCGTTTCAGCATGTAGGACGTGAGCGAACGCTCATGCGACAGCACGTTGCCGATGCCCAGCCGTTTCAGGTAATCGATAGCCACGCCGATGCCGATGACCGCAGCCACGTCAGGCGTCCCTGCCTCGAACTTGTAGGGCAGCTCGTTCCACTCGCTTCTCGTTTTAGTGACCGACCGTATCATCTCGCTGCCGTACATGAACGGGTCCATCTTCTCAAGCAGCTCAGCGCGCCCGTACAGCACGCCGACGCCGAAGGGCGCGAGCATCTTGTGCCCGGAGAAGGTGAGGAAGTCGCATCCCATG
>CAYZNP010000061.1:0-5218 GCA_964479815.1 Microcaldota archaeon | reverse complement strand
TGGGCTACGACGAATACAGCATGAAGTTCGGCGGGAAGCAGAAGAGCCTGGACTCGTTTTTATGAGGCAATGGGCGTGTTCTGAAACGGTTATAAAACATCGTGCAGATAGATAAGCATGGCAAGAAGCAGCACGGCCGAAGTACAGGAAGAACAGACCAAAAGGAAAAAACCCGGCGAAGTGATTACCAGCGAGACGCTTAAAAAGTTCAATGATGCACTCGCAGCGGCCATCACCATGGGAAAGACGTTCTCCCTCTCGGAGCTTGAGAAATTAGCGCAGGAGGGGGAAAAGCACAGGATGCAGCAGATGACGCCGATGCCGGCCTCCAGGGAGGAAAAACCCCAGGTTGCCGTGGCTGTGCCAGTCAAGAAGATGGAGATGACCCCAATCGCGGTCACGGCCGCGCTCAGTCTGGCGGAGCAGATCGAGGGGGCAAGCACGAGAACGCCGCCGCTCGGCCCGATGATGTTTAGCCTGAGGAAATGGGTGAATGAGGGGAGGACATGATTCCACTTGATGTTCTCGATGACAGGATAAAGGAGAGGATACTCACCACCTGGAGGGATATGTCCGAGACGGACAAGGCCCATTTCATAAACCAGGTCGCCCTAGCGCTGAGCGTGTGGGGCAGCGATGAAAAAGGACGTATGGTTGTGATAGAGGTGCTGCGGGCGATGGCGAACGACGGGGCGCGCACCCTCGCCGATTTCGGCCTCTACGTAGACAGGGCGATGGGAACGAAGGAAGCCGCAGGCCTTGACAGCAAGATAAGGCGCGCTTCACTGATAATCGAGGGGTACAGGGAAAAGAACGCGCTCTCATCGGAGCCGCACCGGGAGCTCGGCATCTGATTTTAGACAACCGGCAAGGATTCGCATGTTACAACTATGCCAGATCTGCAACGAGGCCAACGGCTTTGCGTTCACCCAGGGCGACTGCCACGTCTGCGGTGGCAGGGCCATGGAAGCAGAGCGCATGGTAGGGGAGGCGGCCGCGCTTCTCAGGAAAGAGGACGCGTCCGGATTCTCCATTTCCACCCTGATACCGAAGGAATGGCTAATCCGCGAGGAGGACGTATGGGACGTGCGGACGGGCCAGAGCATAAAGGACTTCCTGAACAGGAGAATCAGCCGTGGGCTCCAGGAGGCCACGGGCCTGCCCTATGAGAACGAAGGCGACTGCAGGGCGGTCTTCGACTTCTCCACCCAGAAGGCAAGCATCGAGAGGAACGACCTTTTCATATTCGGGCGCTACAAAAAGCTCGCTGCGGGGCTTTCCCAGAGCCGCTGGCTGTGCAGCCGCTGCAACGGCAGGGGGTGTGACGCGTGCGGCGGGAAAGGGAAAAACTACGAATCGGTCGAAGAGCGGATTGGCGAACCGCTGAAGAACGCGGCCGGCGCGGACGGATACGTCATGCACGCATCAGGGCGCGAGGATGTGGACGCGACCAACATCGCAGGGAGGCCCTTCGTGCTGATGCTGACTAATCCTAGGAAAAGGTCTCCAGGCCTCGATAGCGCCGCAGCGGAAATCGCAGCCGGCGGGGAGGTCGCAGTCACGGACCTGCGCATTGTCGGCAGGCCATTCGTGGAGGTCGTTACGGAATCGCATTTCGACAAGACTTACGAGGCCCAGGTAGAATTCGGCAGGCCGCTCAGCGGAGAGGACATGGAGAAGATAGCGGGCCTTGAAGGGAAGATGGTAGCCCAGCAGACGCCGCAGCGCGTGGCCCACAGGAGGGCTGACCTGGTCCGCCACAGGAAAGTCAAAAGCATCCGTATTGCCAGCAGTGGGGGCAGGACGGCCGTGCTGAGGATAACCGCCGAGGCCGGAACGTACATAAAAGAGCTCATCTCAGGCGACGACGGCAGGACCGAGCCCAGCATCGCGGGGCTCCTGAAGACGGACGCAAAATGCGCGAAGCTGGTTGTGGAAAAGATAGAAGACAGAATCCTCGACCTGTGCCTGCCAGACTAGGTCACACCCTTACGCCGTATTCGCCCCTATAGTAGTGATAGGCCTGGTATGTCTTGTCGCTGACATAGACCTTTCCGTCTATGCGCTTCCTTTTCAGATGATCGAAGATTGAACGTATGTCTGTGATGGGATAGACAGGCACGCCAGTGATGGCCGTGAACTCCTCAATGGCGTTAAACCTTTTGCCTATTTCCATGCGGTCCACGGCTATCACCACGCCGACAACCTCCGCCTTTAGGGATTTCTCCAGCTTCTCTATGGCATCGTACTTCGTGCCGCCGGTGGTGAAGACGTCGTCTACGATGACCACGCGCTTGCCGTGATCCAGGTGCTGGCCGCCAACGAATATGGTGTTGGCGTCTGCCCCGTGCACCTTGATTTCCTTGCGGTCGAAAAGCCAGTTCTTGTCCAGGCCCATGGCGCTGAGGGCGATGGTGGTGCTGATGGCCAGCGGAATCGCCTTGTATGCAGGGCCGAAGACGATGTCGAAGTTGTTGCCGAAGACCTCGTTTATCTTCGTGGCATAGTAGCGGCCGAGCTCTGTGGTGACGGGGCCGCTGCATAGGACGCCCATGTCGATGAAATACGGGGACATGCGCCCGCTCTTGAGCGTGAACTCGCCGAATCGTATGGCCTCGTGCCTGGCAAGGAATTCTATGAAGGAAGTGTTCATTTTACCACCGACGGAGTTATTCAGATAAGTTATTTATGCATGCGGGTTGAAGGGTTAACCATGGGAGGGAGCAAGCTCGGCGCGGCATCGGTCTCCATAGCGGTAAACGTCGGGCTGCTGATAAGCAAGCTTATCGTAGCATTCATAACCGGCAGCATCAGCCTCTATGCGGAGTGTGCACACTCGCTTTTCGACCTCGTCGCCTCCGCCCTTGCATACCTGGGCATAAGGAAGGCAGAGGAGCCCAGCGACCAGACACACCATTTCGGCCATGAGAAGTTCGAGAACCTTTCCTCGGCCCTCCAGGCGCTTCTCATAGCCGGCACGTCTTTCGTCGTCATATACGAGGCCTACAAGAAGCTGGCTGAGCCGGCCGTGGTAAACGAGCCGCTGCTGGGCATAGCGCTCATGCTCGTCTCCATCCCCGTCACGTTCCTGACCTCCCGCTACCTAGGCAAGATAGCCAGGATGGAAGGCAGCTCTGCGCTGGAGGCAGATTCCGCGCATTTCACCACCGACGTGCTGAGCTCCATTTCAGTCCTCGCCGGCCTTGCACTGGTGAAGCTTGGCTACGGGTTCGGCGACCCGCTTGCAGCCATCGCCGTCGCGCTCATCATGCTCTACATATCCATCGAGCTGCTCTATCGCTCGTTCATGGTCTTCATGGACTTCAGCCCGGACAGGGAAACGATGGCAAGGATAAAGGGCGTGCTCGTCGCAGAGAAACGGATAACCCGGTTCCACAAGCTCCGCGCCCGCATCGCAGGCAGCAGGATACTTGTAGACGTGCACATCCACCTCCCTCACGGCACGCCCATTGAAACGGCACATGGGATATCCCACGAGATAGAGACGAAGATAATCAGGGAAATGCCTGCAGTGAAGGAAGTCAATATCCACATAGAGCCGGATTAGTCTGAATGGAAGAGTTCCGGTTCCGCGTGCTCTCTCGTCCAGTTTTTCTCGTATGCTTTCAATGCACGGACAATAACGTATTTTTTCAAAGCACGGACAATGTTCATATGGCTCCTCACATTTTTCAGCCGGCCCCTTGCGGTAAGGCCATCAGTATCAAGCGCAAACGGATCTGCCCTGAATTTTATCAGGGTGTTCACAACGCCCACGTAACAAGCGCCAGAGGTGACCATGAGCGGTGTTTCGTTTTTGTAGTTCCGCGCGTCCACGTCGGCATGGTGCAGGATGGCAGTACGGGCCTCATTCGCACCTCCTTTTGCCGCAGCGTCGAAAAGCAGCTTCTCTGCATTTTTAGGGGCGGATTTCAGGTCCGGTTCCCGACTATGAATGCCCGCGGCGGCGGTTTTGTGATGCTGAAGCAGTCTCATTTCCTCACCTGGTTGTTGGAGGTTAAAGTGGGGGTTACGTTATAAAAAGAGCATGGTAGCGACAGATTATCTTGATTTCGCGCCCTCGCGCACCGCTTGGACCGTGTCCCTGATTTTCTCTGCATATTTCAAAAAATCCCAGAATTGTGGCCAGCTTTTGCTAATGCAATCTGGGAAAGAAAACCTTGCTTTTTCATATTTCAATAGAGCAAGCAGGGCTATCGATTGAACTACCCGATGATCTTTCGAATCAATCTCTTTTCCTTTAACGAGACGCTCCATCTGTTTTTCCATTTCTTCCAGCCGGTTACTTTCATGTCCTTTTAGTTCTGGCCAGCTCCTCTCAGCTTCGTCTCGGTTAATCAGATTGAATGCTCTCGCAAAACAATAATCATCTTGTTGCCTTGGTC
The DNA here is from genome assembly GCA_964479815.1 of Microcaldota archaeon. Lineage (GTDB taxonomy): Archaea > Micrarchaeota > Micrarchaeia > Anstonellales > Bilamarchaeaceae > Bilamarchaeum. Next base: position 812 of record CAYZNP010000061.1, on the reverse strand, counting down.
TGAAGTCCGTGTGCCCTTTTTCCAGCAGATCAATAAAGGCCTCGGCCTGCAGCAATAAGGTTTCATCATACCTCAATTCACAAAGGCCCTTTTCGCTTTTTACTTTGTTATAATGGTCTAACGCTTCTTTACTTAAATTAAGAAAGAAATCGTCGGGAACCTCCTCTTTATTTCCTGTTAAAATAGCTGCGCTAGCCCATTGGGGGGTATTGTTATCCAGTTTGAGAAGCTCATTGATATGCCAATTTACAATATCGGGATTGGCACAGACCCCCCTCTCCTTCAGTGTCCTTTCTCTGATGAACATCTTCCCTAAATTAAATTTCCAAGACGTAAATTGGAGGAGACGGAATAATGCTCCGGCTTCTCCGACGTTGTGTTCGTTCTTAGTCTGCCATTCTTTTGATATTCTTATCAAAACTTTCAAATCATCTCCGATATCTTTCCTATCTTCAATTAGAGGGATAAAATAAGAGGCATTATTGATGATATCCAAAAAACCCAGCCGCGTACTCCAATATTTTGCTGGCGGAATCCGCCCGTTCTTAACCAATTTATGCCTGTCTTGCAGGACAATGGACCGTGCCGGGGTCTCATTAGGGTGCAGGACGGCCATGGCCGTTACCTTGATTTGGCCCCTTCGCGCACCGCCTTGACCATGTCTTTGATCTTCTGGACCGAGCCCTCGCGCTCGAATGCGGTGCCTACCTGGATTATGTCGGCGCCGGCCTTTATCACCGCCTTCGCCTGCTCAGGAGTCCTTATGCCTCCAGCGGCTATGTACGGGATTGTTATGCACGATTTCACTGCGC
>CAYZNP010000060.1:0-5233 GCA_964479815.1 Microcaldota archaeon | reverse complement strand
TCGTCAAAAACGGCTATTGCGACTCGTTCATGGCCGGGCGCAGCGCCATGTCCAACCCGATGCTGTTCAGCGACCGCACGCCGGGGGCGCATGCGCGGGCCGGGCTTCTGAAGGAATACCTCGCGCTCCACCGCAGGTACAAGGGCGAGCCGCCGCTCCAGCGGGTGAAGCAGAAGGCGTTCAACCTGCTGAAAGGCATGCCGGACGCGGCCGCGCTGAGGAATTCCATAGCCAGGGCTGCTTCTGTAGAGGAGATATTGGCGCTCGGGAAGAACTAGCCCTGGTTACTTCTTTTGATATCCGAATAGTTTATCGTATGCCGGATGATCGAGCAGGTACAATACGAATGCCACGATCTCGACCTCGTTACCATCGAGCGTATAAAGCATCCTCCAATATCCGGTGAGTTCGATGCGGAACAGGTTTGAGACATTCAGGGTTTTTGGAATTAGTTTTTTAGGGATGTTATCCCCGCAGGTGGGATTTATCTTCAGAAGTTCTGATTTCTGTCTTATTGACTTCAGAAGCTGGATTTCTTCAGAGTTGCTTATCCCGTTCGCCTGCTGCTCACCGACGAGCCGGTTGAGTTCGTCGAATTGGACCTTGGCCTGGTCCAGCAGAATGACCTTGACAGGTCGCTTGCCGCTCATATCTCCAGCCCCTTCTGTTTCATCCTCTCAAGTTCGGCCGGGGGACGGTAAATCCACAGCACGCCCTTGGTGGTTATGAGAATTTTACCGCTCTGCTGGAGGTAATCCAGGACCTGCATAAGCGTCGAGTGCATGACCTGCCGGGGGAGCCTGCGTTTCAACTCGGAGATTCTGATTATCTCCCCTGCTTCCTGCAGCACGTTTTCCACCATCAGCACTGTGCTTAGCGTTGGTGAGTGCATTATCTGCATCTGTTCTCCTTTCATAAGATATATTTATACAATAAAGGTATATAAATATACCTATTTTGAGAAGAAAGACCTGGGTTAAAGAAAATCGTTTCCAGTAAAAGGACCGTTTCTGAGAAGTGAGGAAAGAAACAAAACAAAGAATTTATGGTGATCCAGGAATCAGTGAAGATTCTAGAATCTCGATTTGGGTTTGTAGCAGTTCCTGCAGTAAACCGGCCTTCCTTCGGTCGGTTTGAAAGGAACCTGACATGGCTGACCGCACTTGCTGCATACAGCATCGTACATTGGCCTGTCGCTACCTTCATATGCCATTTTTTCACCAATTTTTTATACGGGTTACCCCGTTGTTTTATACTGAAAAAAAATAAATACAAGAATTTACAGATTGTCCAGAATTAGTAATTAACTGATTCTAGAATCTCGATTTCGGTTTATAGCAGTTCCTGCAGTAAACCGGCCTTCCTTCGGTCGGTTTAAAGGGGACCTGACACGGCTGACCACATTTGCTGCATACAGCATCAAACATCGGCCTGTCGCCACCTTCATATGCCATTCAATTTCACCTATTTTTTGCCCGCTCTCACGGGTTTCATTTGATAGCTCTGTTTCTAGAACAAGTCTATCTGGTATATTTACCGCATCAGGACTATATAAAGGTATGCTTTTATCCCGTAGAAACGCATGCTATCGGCGCTCCCTGGCTCCGTCCAGGAGCATCCTCAGGAACTTCATGGCGGTGATCATGTGGACGAGGGGCATCACCTGGTCCGGGCGGTCCATGTGGCCGTGGATGACCGGGCCGACTGAGAACGAGGGCGCCATGTGGCCGTAGACGAACGCCTCGTCATAGCGGGACAGGCGCCTCACCGAGACGCGCGGGTCGTGGAAGCGGCGGACGAGCTTTTCCGCCAGTTTCGCCGTTTTGCGGCGCACGAACCCCTCCACGAAAACGTGCGTCGGGTCCTCCACGTCGAAGAGCCTTGAATACTCCTTCCGCCAGTCCAGCTTCCCCCCTGGATGGAGTATGGCCGGGAAGGTGACGTCCATGGTCACGCAGAGGTCCGGCCTTATCTTGCGCCTGCGCAGCTCCTTGACGACCTCCCTTGCGCTCCTGCAGAAGCGCCGGGGGTTGGTGCGCTCGATCTCCTCTGACGCCGTGAACACGTGGATGACGCGTATGCCCTCTGGCGGGCGGGAGGTGAGCATCAGGTTCATGTAGCAGCCGACCGCGTTGTCCAGCATGCCCTGGACCATGCGCTTCCTCCCGAGCCTGTAGGCCCTGAAGGACATCTTGCGCACCCGCGGGTCCACGTCCATGTGCGACGAGAGCAGGATGGTCTTCCTGCCTGAGCCGTGCTCCACCCACAGGTTGCCGTAGCAGTCTATGGCTATGGCGCAGTTCTTTTTCCTCAGCTCGTCTATGATGGTCTCGTACCTGGGGCCAAGCCTCGTGTCGCCGCTGAAACGGCGGGTCGCGATGCGCCTCAGGTCATCAATCATGGGGTTGTAATGCCATGCCAAGCGATAAAAAGGTTGTTTTGCGGCCTTAAAAGCGGCAAATCTGTGATAATAAATGGATTTAAAAGGTTAATGTAGCATAATTAATTATAGGATAATCACGGTGAGGCGCGTATATGGCTCCCAATCTCTTATCTGACGGAAGGCCCATGAGGGCCATGGAAGGCCTGGTTAATCAAGAAGGGATGTTTAACAATCGAGCAGGGATGTTTACAGTTCGCGGAAAATTCAACCCGCAGATTGAAGGCATCGCCAAACTGAGAGAAGTCGATGACGCTTTTAATAAAAGCAGAATTTATCCCGCAGTTATGGGACAGACATGGGTCAGAACTGACGAATACACGGTTTATAGGCGTGATCCCAAAGAACCTCTTGGAAAAGAAGTTGCGTGGGTCGAATCCGGTATCCGTTACAATCTTCTGGTACCTGACATCAAACTTCAGTTTAACGGAAAGGAAGTAAGCCTTCAAAAGGTAACTGCAATGGGCGTTTTCGATTCAATCGGTCTGTTGAAGATAGAACAGGATGATGAAAATCTGTTCACCGTTTCAGCGGTTGATGAGGCGGCCCTTGCCGGAAAAGTCAGGGCAGTCGATTTCATGAGGCGCGACATTTTTGAGGGCAATTGGGCGCTGACTGACAAACACGGATTTCCGCTTGGCAGCAAGCCAGCCCGCTCAGACAATCCTGATTCAAGATGCACCCACGTAAGATCAGATTATGAAAATGGTGCAACCGGATGGCACGGCTCTATCGGCTACTCCAGCGGCGGACGGCTCGTCAGTGCCTGCGACTTTTGGGGCATGATGTCCAATGTGGCGATTGCCGGCCACTCACCGCTTCCGGGCTTTTTCCACTGTTGGGAGTGATAATCCAGCGGCAATAACTCCTCTATTTTCGGATTTTTTAATCAGTCCCTAATTTTTATCGCTTTCAAAAAAATCCCAAAGCAAATAAATGTTTTCGCATAATATCCTGCATGCCAAACGGTGAGCAGAGGCGGAAACTGAAATTCCTTTTCGTATCAATCGACGCGCTGCTCGGCGACCTGGCCGCCGCGGTGAAGAGGGAGGGGCATGAGGTCAGGTATTTCATCCAGAACGCAGACCAGAAGGACGTGTGCGACGGCTTCGTTGACAAGGCGGACAGCTGGAAGGACCAGACGGACTGGGCGGACGTGGTCGTTTTCGACGACGTGGGATACGGAGAGGAGGCCGAAGCGCTGCGCAAGGAAGGGAAGGCGGTCGTAGGCGGGAGCGTTTACACAGACAAGCTGGAGCTGGACCGTGAGTTCGGCCAGGCAGAGATGAAGGCCGAGGGCATACCAATCATACCCCGCTGGAACTTCACCAGTTTCGACGAGGCCATAGAGTTCATGAAGAAAAACCCTGACCGCTACGTGATAAAGCCCAGCGGCCTGGCGCAGAACGAGAAGGAGCTGCTGTTCGTAGGGCAGGAGGACGACGGGCTGGACATAATAGAGATGCTCCAGCGCTACAAGAAGAACTGGGGCAAGCAGATAAAGGTCTTCCAGATACAGAAATACATATCCGGCGTGGAGGTCGCGGCCGGCGCGTTCTTCAACGGCGAGGACTTCATATACCCGATAAACGTGAATTTCGAGCACAAGCGCATGTTCCCGGGCGAGATAGGGCCGAGCACCGGGGAGATGGGCACGCTCATGTTCTGGAGCGGCAGGAGCCCGATATTCGACGCCACGCTCGCCAAGATGAAGGAGAAGCTCGCGGCGTCCGGCTACGTCGGCTACATAGACATAAACTGCATAGCCAACTCGCGCGGCATCTATCCGCTGGAGTTCACGACACGCTTCGGCTATCCTCACATAAGCATAGCCATGGAGGGCGTGCTCAGCGAATGGGGCTCCTTCCTTGAAGGCATCGCGAAGAAGCAGACGCCGGAACTGCGCACGAAGCGCGGCTTCCAGGTCGGCGTGGTCGTCGCCGTGCCCCCGTTCCCGTTCGACGACCCGCGCGCGTTCAAGCGCTATTCCGAAGGCGCGACCATAATATTCAAGAAGCCGAACTACGACGGCATGCACCTTGGCGACGTGAAGGTCGTTGAGAACGACTGGCGCCTCGCAGGCAACAGCGGCTACGCGCTGGTCGTGACCGGCTCAGGCACCACCGTGGACGAGTCCAGGAGCGTCGCCTACAACAGGATAAGGAACATCATAATCCCGAACATGTTCTACCGCACCGACATAGGGGAGCGCTGGGCCAAGGACAGCGACAGGCTGCTCATGTGGGGCTACCTGTGAGTTGAGCGGATGGCAAAAACGTCTCCGGACCTGGCATCGTTGGCAGCATTCGCAGGAGTCCTGTCGCTGCTTGAAGCTGCACTCATCATCTCGGGCGCCCTTCCGCCCGCGCTTTCCTATTCGCCTGGCAATGTGCTGTTCGCCCTGGCGCGGATCGCGGTCATCGCCTACGCGGGATGGACGGCCGGCGCCGGATTGAAGAAAGCCGCGCTCAATGGCGCGATAGTCTCTTTCGCTGCGAACATCGTCATCTGCCTGGCCACGCTGGCCGGCACGTTCTGGCTCAGGGTGCCGGTGCTTGGCGTGTCGGCGCCGGACAGCGCAGCCCTGCTCGTGGTGCTGGTGGTGGCCCTGCTGGCAAACGTCCTGCTCGGCGCGGTAATAGCGGCGGCCGCCGCCCTGCTCGCGGGAAAAACCAGGGCGGGCTGAAGCTCAGCCCGGCGCGGGGTCCCGTCCTTTTTGAGATGAACGCGCCAGGATGACGCAGGCGCCGATGGAAAGCATTATATGGCTACTTGGGGGATGCATTTCTGCAA
>CAYZNP010000059.1:0-5264 GCA_964479815.1 Microcaldota archaeon | reverse complement strand
CGCGTGGAGGGCGCCTGCGCATCGGGCAGCCTCGCACTCCGTCAGGGCGTCATGGCCATAGCCAGCGGCATGCACGACCTGGTCGTGGTGGGCGGCGTGGAGAAGATGACTGACCTGGGCGTGAACACCGTGAGCGACATACTCGGAGGCGCAGGCGACCAGGAATGGGAGCTTTTCCTCGGTGCAACCTTCCCGGCGATATACGCGCTCATGGCACGCAGGCACATGCACGAATACGGTACAACTGAGGAGATGATGGCCGCGGTGGCCGTCAAGAACCACAAGCACGGCGCCAGGAACAAGTACGCGCAGTTCCAGAAGGAGATAACCTTGGAAACCGTGATGGATTCCAAGATGATAGCAGACCCGCTCAAGGTTTTCGACTGCTCGCCTATCACCGATGGCGCTGCAGCCCTCGTCCTCGCTCCGCTCGACGTGGCTCACAGCTACACGAAAAAGCCCATAGAGATCATAGCGAGCGCCCAAGCCAGCGATGCGATAGCATTGCATTCACGCGAAAGCATGACCGGGCTGCGCGCCACGCAGGTCGCCGTGAAAAAAGCCTACGAGCGCGCCCAACTCACATCGAAGGACATCAATTTCGCAGAGGTGCACGACTGCTTCACCATCGGCGAGATAATGGCCATAGAGGACCTGGGCTTCTTCAAGAAAGGAGAGGGTGGAAAGGCCACCATGGAAGGGGAGACCGCGCTCGGCAGCAGCATACCTATCAACACATCCGGCGGGCTCAAGGCCTGCGGCCACCCTGTCGGCGCCACCGGAGTGAAGCAGGCGGTAGAGGCCGTCTGGCAGTTGCGCGGCGAGGCTGAAGGCCGGCAGGTGAAGGATGCGCACATCGGCCTGAGCCACAACGTGGGCGGAAGCGGCGCTACCGCTGTCGTCCACATCTACCGCAACCAATGATTCGTCAGGCGCGCCTGCTTATTTTCACGAATGCCAGGCCTGCGAACAGCAGCAGGAACGTGGCAGCCGAGCCCGAGCACGGTGACTGTATCTGGCCGCACTTCGCGGCTGCCTCTTTCGTACATTCATCCGCGGCCGCATAGCAGACGGCAAGGGAGCCTTCCTGGCAGTCTGCCTTGTCGTTGCCACTGGAGTACTGGGCGACGCACGAAGACAATTCGCTGGCGCATGCATCCACCTCCGGGCACTTGCCCTCGGCATATTTCGCGGCCATTATCGGGTAGGTTGTGCTGACGCATGCCGTTCCGGACGCCTGGTAGCCGCCGGAGCACGACTGGTCCGTCTTGCCATTCTCATCGAACGGACAGGACGCACATGCCTTCCTGTACGCATCTGCGGCGCAGCTGGCCGAGAATGCGAGCGACGCAAACGCCAAAATCAGGATAAACACAAACATCTTGGACATGAATTACAATAAGCATGGAAGAATTAAAAACGTGCAAGTCAGTTCCGCGCCACTATGACTTCCTTGGCCTGGCTCCCTATCATCTGGACTTCAGGCGGGCTGCCAGTTGCCCTTGTGTAAAGCGTGCCATGCCACTCCCGCAGACCGAACTTCTCGTCAAGCAGCCTCACGACCTCCTCGGGGTCGAACGGCTTGCAGGAGTAGAGGTCGAAGTATATCTCCTTCTCACCGTTCGTGTGCGCGAAGAAGTGCAGCGAGCAGTGGCTAGTGGTTATCATCTGCACGAAGCTCTGCCCTGGGAAATCCAGGTCTTCGGCATCCGCCCAGTTGAGCGGCCCGAGGGGCTTCATGTTGATTGCCTTCAGCAGTTTATCCACAAAACGCCCCGCATCGTCCTTTGGAAGTGCCTTAAAATTAGGGTCGATCCTGGCGTTTACCGTGATGTGTATGTGTTCGAGTGTCGCCATTTTACATCTTGGAAATACTACTTTCAGTATAAATTTAAAAAGGTATTCCCGCTTTTTCGCGCGCAAGTGCTTATTGGCGGAGCAGACCTGGGCCTCTTTGGCTTCCTGCTGCGTTTTCCACCGGCTTCCAGCCTGTTTTTATTTTTTGTCCCCCTAATACCCTCCAGGTGTATGCCATGGCATTGTTGAGCTTCAAGAATATCGGATATGGTTGCATGGCAACAGGCGGTGGTCTTATGACGGCCAGTTTCATGCCTGCCAGTGTGGACCCCACCCATGGAACCGTCCCTTCAAGCGCGATGTTCGTAGGAGGCGTCGGGCTTACACTCTTCGGCGGGGCGATGTCCCTCGTGGATGCAGGCTCCAAAAGATAATTCTCGTTGCCCCTTCCGGCCGCCCCGCACAATCTTTATATATTATGGCGGCAAATCCATTATACGGGCGCGGCGCTCGTTTTCTGGGAGGCGTTAAGGATGGAGCCAGTGGTCATACCAGCTATCTTGGCCAAGAACAGGGAGGAATTGCTGCGCCGCATCTCCCAGGTCAATGGGCTTGTTAAGGAGATACAACTGGACATCATGGACGGCGAGTTCGTGCCGAATAAGACCATCGGCATGGACGACCTCGCTGCCGTGCCCGCGCTGCAGAATGCGAAATATGAGTTCCACTGGATGGTGAAGGACCCGGAGAGGTGGATAGAGAAGATGCCCGGCCCGCACCTGCACCTCGTCCATGTGGAAACGATACGCTCATTCGCTGCGATCGAGAACGCTGTGAAAAAAGCCGGCGGGCGGCTCGGCCTGGCGATCAATCCTGATACCCCGCTCGAAAAACTGCTGCCGTTGGTGCCGAAAGCCCAGCGCATACTCATCATGACCGTTCACCCCGGTTTCTCCGGCCAGAAATACATCACCGCCATGGAGAAGAAAATCCGCCAGCTCCGCAAGTTATTCCCGTCCATTGACATTGAAGTTGATGGCGGCGTGAACATGGAAACTGCGCGCGGCGCCTACGCCGCAGGCGCGAACGTCCTCGCAGCCGCAAGCGCGATATTCGCGGCAGACGACACGAAAGCGGCCATAGAGGAGCTGAAAAAGTGCGCGTTAGGAGGGGATCCTGCATGACAGGCGCGAAACCGGACACGAAGCGGCTCATGCTCATGGCAAACACGCTACGCCAGGATGTCGTGCGCATGCTCAGCGAGGCAAAGAGCGGCCATCCAGCCGGTTCGCTCGGGCTTGCCGACATATTCGCCGTGCTTTACTTCGGCGTCCTACGCCACGATGCGAAAAAGTCTGACTGGCCGGAGAGGGACCGGTTCGTCCTGTCGAACGGCCATGTCTGCCCCGTGCTTTACGCATCGCTTGCCAATGCCGGCTATTTCCCAAAGGAAAAGCTCATGACGCTCCGCAAGCTGGGCTCCCAGCTGCAGGGCCATCCCCACCGCGGCTCGCTGCCAGGCATAGAGAACTCCTCAGGCCCGCTCGGCCAGGGCATCTCAATGGCAGTGGGCATGGCAATAGTATCAAAGCGCGAGGGCAGGAACTGGCGCGTCTACAGCGTGATGGGCGACGGGGAGATGAACGAAGGGCAGGTCTGGGAGGCACTCCTGCTCGCCGCAAAGTACAAGCTCGGCAACCTCACCGCCATAATAGACAGGAACAACATCCAGATAGACGGCACCAGCGATGACGTGCTTCCGCTTGAGCCGCTCGCAGGGAAGCTCAGGTCGTTCGGCTGGAACACGCTGGAGATAGACGGCAACGATGTCGCTGCCATCCTCGGCGCACTCGAAGCGGCGAAGAAAAGCGCTGATAAGCCCACAGCCATAATCGCCAGGACGGTACCTGGGAAGGGCGTCTCATTCATCGAAGGAAAGTTCGAGTGGCATGGCAAGACGCCCAACCCCGAACAGGCCGCACAGGCTTTGAAGGAGCTTGAGGAAGAGCGCAGGAAAATCGAGGTGATGGGATGACCGGAATGAAGCCAGGAATGAAGCTCGTTCCGGACCCCTTCGCTTCAACAATAGCCAAGAAAAGCAGCCGTGATGGCTTCGGCAAGGCGCTTCTTGAACTGGGCGAAAAGGACAAAAGCGTCTGGGCGGTCTCTGCAGACGTTTCCGAGTCCAGCCGCACCAACTGGTTCGCAGAGAAATTCCCGGAACGCTTCGTCCAGGTCGGGGTGGCGGAGCAGAACATGGCCGGCGTGGCGGCTGGCATCGCATCCTGCGGCAAGACCGTTTTCATCTCTGCGTTCGGGGCATTCTCGCCCGGCAGGAACTTCGACCAGATACGCGTTTCAATCTGCTATAACGATGTGAACGTGAAAGTCCACGCCTCGCACACAGGCCTCAGTGTGGGCCCTGACGGTGCATCCCACCAGATGCTCGAAGATATAGCCATGATGCGTGCGCTGCCGAACATGACCGTGATCGCGCCGTCCGACATGGAACAGGCGAAAAAGGCCACGTTGGCTGCCGCAGCGATGAAAACCCCTATCTACATCCGCACATCGCGCGAGAACGCGCCGGTCTTCACCACTCCAGACACGCCGTTCGCAGTCGGAAAGGCTAACATCTATCGTGACGGAAAGGACGTTGCCATATTCGCATGCGGCCTTCAGGTCTATGAGTCGCTGAAGGCGGCAGAGGAACTGAAAAAGGAGGGCATAGACGCGGCGGTAATCGATATGCACACCATAAAGCCCATCGACCGCGCTGCCATACTCTCCTACGCCAAAAAATGCGGGGTTCTTGTCAGCGCAGAGGACCACCAGGTTGACGGCGGGCTTGGAAGTGCCATCGCAGAAGTGCTTGCGGAATCCGGCAGCCCAGCCACCCTCAGGCGCATCGGGATGACTGGTTTCGGGGAAACTGGCAGCTGCGCCGAACTCTACAAGAAGTATGGCCTTGACGCCGCAGGTATCGTACAGGCGGCGAGAGAGGCGCTGAAACTAAGAAAAAGGTGATTATTTGAAACGGCTATTGGCATCGTTGGCCCTCCTTTCTCTTGCATCTGCCCAGTCTTCCGGACCTCAAAGCATAGTAACGGCCCTTAATGATCTCTGCGCGATGTCGAAAGCGTTTCTCGGACTGACCGTGATGCTATTTATCGTCATGACAGTGCTGCTTCTACCCTCAGGTTTCGTGCTCTATAAGATTCTTAAAACGGAAAACAAAACAATCCGTCTTGCAGGCATGGCCCTTCTTGCGCTTGGCGCCATGGCCCTGCTCGGCACGGTTCTCGGCATAATTATATACTGGTTTACGCCGTATATCCTGCAAGCCATTATGAGTCCGGGGGCGCCCCCGGTCACGTGTTGAGGGGTATGATGAAATTCTTCATGGACACTGCCAATGTGGAGCAGATAAAGAAGGCCGTGGAGCTGGGCATGTGCGACGGCGTCAC
>CAYZNP010000058.1:0-5351 GCA_964479815.1 Microcaldota archaeon | reverse complement strand
CGCCCAAGAGGGCAGAGCTGAAGCAGGCCATATGCGGCAAGGTCGGCGCCAACCCGGAGTTGATGGTGCTGCGCGAGGTATCGAGCGCGTTCGGCAGGAAGTCCGTCAGCATCACCGCGCACCTCTACGCCAGCAAGGAAGTGCTCATGGCCACCGAGCCACAGCACATAAAGGTGCGCGAGGGCCTGATGCCCAAGCCGGAGAAAAAGAAGAAAGCGGCGCCGGCGCCCGCTAAGAAGAAGGAGTGATGGTCATGGCTGAAGAGAAGAAGAAGGCGGCGCCTGCGAAGAAGAAGGAGAAACAGATAAAGCCCTACAAGCCGGGAAAATCCTGCCCCAAGTGCGGCTCCGGCGTGAGGCTGGCCGAGCACAAGGACCGCCGTTCGTGCGGCCGATGCGGCTACTTCGAGAGAAAATGAAACGCCTCTTTCTCGCGCTGCTGGCAGTTTCCATAGTCTCATTTGCATTCTTCCTGATTTTCTTCCGGGATAGCTACCTCTATGACGGCGCGCTCCATCTCGGCATGTTCTCGTTTGCCATGTACTTCCTCTGGCAGAAGGACCTGGCTGCTACCCTCAAGGGCATGGGATTCCCAGGCGGCATGAAGAGCAACGTGCTCTACACCATCGGCGGCCTGCTCGCGATTTTCGCGGTGCTTGCCGTGCTCAGCATCGTCTCCTACTACCTGGGGTTCAACGACGAGGCCAAGGTCACGCAGAAGATATCCGGCCTCCCGCTCTACGTGCTGGCGCTGGCAATAGTCCTCGCCCCGCTCAGCGAGGAGCTGCTTTTCAGGGCGCTGCTGGTGCCGCGCATAGGCGTCGTGCTCTCATCGCTCGTATTCGGCGGGCTGCATCTGGCCTACGGCTCCATCATAGAGGTCGTGGGGGTGGCCCTGGTCGGCATCGTCCTGGCGCTCGTCTACCGCTACTCCAAGAGCATCACGCCCTGCATCCTTATACACCTGGTATACAATTTCCTGTCCATAGCTGCGATGAAGATGATGGCATGAACGTCTTGGGAATAGAATGCACCGCGCACACGCTCTCCATGGGCATCTATGGCGGCGGCCGCGTGCTTTCCAACGTGATAGACACCTATTCAGGAGGCAGCGAAGGGCTAATCCCGCGCAAGATGGCTGACCACCACTCGGCTGTGTTCGCCGACGTACTTTCCAAGAGCCTTGCTGACGCGAAGATGGCGATGAAAGACATCGGGCTGGTCGCGTTCTCCCAGGGGCCTGGCATCGGCGCGCCGCTTTCCGTGGGTATCGCAGGGGCGAAATACCTCGCACTCCGCCATGGCAAGCCGCTCATGGGCGTGAACCACTGCTATGCGCACGTGAAAATCAGCGAGCACATGTGCGGCATGGGCGACCCGCTCATACTCTACATATCCGGCGGCAACAGCCAGATACTCGCCCAGCGCGGCGGCTACTACCACGTCCTGGGAGAGACGCTGGACGTGGGCATAGGGAACCTGTTCGACTCGTTCGCCCGGGCCATAAAGATGGAGCACGCGCACGGCGCCGCGCTCGCGAAGCTCGCTGAGGGCGGGAAGTACGTGGACCTGCCCTATTCGGTCAAGGGCATGAACCTCGTGTTCTCAGGCCTGTTGACCGCCGCGGAAAAAGCGGCAAGAACGCATCCGCACCGCGATGTCGCCTACTCGCTCATGGAGAACTCATTCGCCATGACCTGCGAGGTCACAGAGCGCGCGCTCTTCCTCACGAAGAAGAAGCACCTGATAGCGTGCGGCGGCGTCGCCCAGAACAGGCGGTTGCAGCAGATGCTGAAGACCATGTGCGGTGAAGACGGCGTCGCGTTCGGCGTCGCGCCTGACGAGTTCAACCGGGACAATGGCGCGATGATTGCATACGCAGGGATGCTTCTGCATAAGAGATACGGGCCGATGCCGGTGGAGAAGTGCGTGCCGATAACTAATTACCGCATAGACCGCATGAAGGACGTGCTTGGCTGAACCTGGCTTTCACCACTTCCCACCCCCTGTTATTACTTTTAAAACACTTATCAGCATTAACAGGATGATGATGCTGAGATACGGGAAGCACGATGCTGCAAGGCCCCAGCCGATGCGTAACGCCTTCAGCACGGCCCTTAAGGTCGGGGTCCTGTCTGCAGGCCTTATCTTCGCTTCCGGAGCCATTAACCCGGTTTTCGCGAATAAGGCGCCGCTCCAGGCCAATCCTCCTGGCTACTGGCCGGGCGTCGTTGAGCCAGCCCATCCATACCTTGAGAACATGTGGACGGCCAAAGTGAAATGCGCTGCCGCTGAATTCAAAAAACAACACCCTGATTCAAGGCTCATAGAGCAGGATTACGGCGTGATAAAAGAGATAAACAACTCGCTTCCGGTGCAAAGGCAGCTCACCGCGTTCGAATGGTTCTCATATCAGCAGTGCTACATGGCTGACAAGTTCAATTCCCAATCGGCCACTGATGCAACGAAGGCATGCACAGCCATCGGCGCGGCGGTGTGCCGTACAGTAAATAACTATAGGCAAGAATTTGATTCAAGCAAGGCAGATTTTGAAGCAAAATTTTGCGGCAAAAAATCGCCAACATTGGCAGCCGAATCATCCACCAACCGCTCCAACCACAGGCTGCATCGGCACGATGCCGCACAGCCCGATTCCACGGTCTTGAAGGCCCGGCACATAATTAATGCCAAATTTAAATATGCAAACGTGTTGTTCAAAAAGCAGCACCCGGATTCAAGGCTCATAGAGCAGGATTATGGCGTGATAAAACAACTAAACAACTCCCTCCCGGCGCAGAGGCGAATCTCTGTTTCAGACTGGCTTTTTCTCCAGCAATATCACTTAGATAAGGTGGTACCGGCCTCAGATGACGCAATCACCAAGTGGTTCATCGGGCCAGCTATTTCCGCTGCAATTGAGAGGACCAAAAACCAGGAATACGAGCCCGTCTCGCCGGCAGCTGGAGACCAGTTTTTAGCTGTTGGTGGAAAGGTGCTGGTCGGTTTTATAGTCTTAGGTGTCCTTGCAATGTTATTTGGTGGACATGCCAATGCAGTTGCAATCTTTAGACTGGGGTTAAGCGGAGCTCACAAACCCCTCGTGAGAGGAGACGGGCCTGAAGGCAATCAACCACGCGGCTAAAAGCTAAACTGTCAGCCCGAGACGATGATGCGGCCCTTGTCGCCGTCCACGGTGACTTTCTGGCCGTCTTTCAGAATAGCGTAAACGTCCTTCTCGGCCCTGTCGACCATCGGGATGCGCGATATTATCGCGCCCACGGCGATTATCGGCTCTGCGGAGACGTTGATTATGGCAGCAGGCGCCTTCTTGTTCTTCGCCAGCTGCAGCATGACGTAGGAGCCGACGGTCGAGCCCTTGCCGTTGGGGAATATGAGGACCTTGCCTGAGATGCATTTGCCTTCGAGGGGATGGCCCTTCTCCATCACGTTGCCCGTGGCCGGGTCCACGCCGCCGAGGAATCCGATGGGCGCATGGCTTATGAGCGCCTCGCCTGTTGCTTTGCCCCGCGCGATGCTCCTTGCCTTGATTTCCATAAGCGTCACCTGTAAAGTATGTCCTCCAGATCCCCGAAAGCCACCTTCTGCTTGCACAGGTTCGGCAGGTACGCCGCTGCCTTGCCTGAGTTCGCGCCGGTCACTGCGTATCCCATGCTTTCCAGCGGGCAAACCACCATGCACGTGTCAGCGACGATGCGCCCTCCTGCGGCGCTGATTGTTTTCCCGTATCCGAGCCTGTCCGCCTCCTCCTTGGTCTTCCGCGCGGTGCACACCCAGAACTCGCACGTAGGCGTTTTCTTCGCTACCAGCTCCGCGACCTCCTTTATCTCCTTCAGCGATGCGTGCGGGCATCCTATGGTGACCAGGTCAGGCTTCAGGCCCGTGTCAATCTTCCTGCGCTCTGCCTTCAGCTCCTCAGCGCCGATGCTTATCCTCTCCGCGTCAGAAGCGACATTCCATTCAGGGGTCATCTTCTCTATGAAGAACAGCGGCACAGAGCCGGTCGCAGCCATGGACGCGCCGAGCACCTTGAGCTGGTCCTCTGTGGCTGATTTTATGCCCTTGAAGGCCGGATATTTCGTCTTCGCAAGCTTTCCGACCGCCGAGCCGAGCGCCCCGAAATCAGCGGTGCTTTTCAGCTCGCACTTCACGTCCACCACCATGCCTGCCACGCGGTTCTCGTCAAGGTGCAGCCCGTAGTACGGCGTCACTCCGCATATGGCCGCTGCGAGCGCAGAAGGCCCGCCCTCGCGGTTCGTCCTGGCGCCCAGTATGGAATTGGCGAACGCGATGGCGCTGGACTCTGCCCAGGCCACGTGCTCGCCCTTCTTCGGCCTTATGCCTATGAGGTATGGCGCGCAGGTGCACGTCTTCATGATGCCCATCTTCGCGAATGCGTCGAGCACCTCTATCTGCTTCTCCGCGAAGTCCGCAGGTATCCGCATCTCCTTCCACTGCTCGCGGTCCATGCCGGCCGGGTTGAGGAACGTAGGTATCCTCGTTTTCGCGCCCTTGGCCGCCAGGTCAGCCAGGTATTCAAGCCCTGCCTGGCCGATTGTCTTGTAGGAAACGCCAGCGACCTGTGCGCTGGTCACAGGGATCATCTTCTGCGCGCCGTATATCTTGCCCAGCGCGACCAGTATCTCCATGGACTCGCGTGCAGCATCGCCCATCGCGCCATCGAGCATCCCCTGCTCCTCTTTTGAAAGCTGCATGCGAGCACCTACAGATATGCGTTCTGGTCTATCTTCTTCCATTCCGCCTTGGTGAAGTTCTTGCCGTGCGCCACGAGCGGCTTGGTCGCGTCCACGCCCATCTTCGTCGTCTCATAGGTGTTCGGGTCCGCGGACGGGTCCAGGGAAGAGCCTTTTTCCTTCGTTTTTATCACCAGCGACTTGTCCGCCTGGACTCGCGTCGCTATCGCCCATTCCACTTCCATGGGGTTGTCAACGTCGATGTCATCGTCCACGATTACGACGTGCTTCAGCGACTTGTGGCCTGCGAATGCCGCGTCGATCGCCTTCCTGCCGTCGTCCTCGTGCTTCTTCCTGATGGATATGGCGGCGTGGAGCCAGGAGCACCCGCCCGGCGTTATGTTCACATGCTTGCAGTCGCACACCTTCTTCACTTCCTGGAAGATGGTCGGCTCGCGCGGCATGCCCATGAGCACCTTGTGCTCCAGCCCTCCGGGCAGCAGCACGTGCCAGATTGCGTTGTCCCGGTGGTACATCCTCGATATCTCCATCACCTGCTGCTTCCTGACGATGTCGTATGTCTCCGTCAGGTCCACGAAAGGCCCTTCGTCCTGCAGCTCCTTGGTTATGCGCGCCTCGA
>CAYZNP010000057.1:0-5383 GCA_964479815.1 Microcaldota archaeon | reverse complement strand
CCATACGCGGCGATTTCTCCAACAGCACCTCGCGCAACGTGATACACGCTTCCGATTCGAAAGAGACGGCCGCGAAGGAGATACACCGCTTCTTCAAGCCGCACGAGCTTTTCGACTACAATGTGAACGTCGACTCGTATCTCTACGCGTCGGACGAGTAATCCTGCCCGTATTTCTCTTGCTCTTCAGCTTTTTTTTAGCAAACCAATCATTTATATATTCCTTTTCTCAATATCATTCCAGAAAAAGTGAAGTCATGCTTGAGGTGAAAACATGAACGGCGGACTGAAAGTCGTCCCTAAGAAACCGATAGATGTTGCCCTGGAGATTCTTGCCGCCAATGGCTATAAGCCGACCGGCGGCTCAGTAGGCGATATCTCAGAATGGAAGCTTCCAGGTTCGGACACCAGCCTCGGCATAAAGCAGGTAGAGGGGACAAAGGTCGCGGTCATAATGGATTTCGCCAGCAAGAAGCCCGCCTACCTTGAAGGAAAGACGCTGATACCTTCCTTTGTAGTCACGAACATGGACGATGTCATGCGCTTCGCCAAGGATTTCGTGAAACATGCGCAGGCGAGGGGCATCCCGCTTCCACAGGAAGAAGTCGCTGCAAAAAAGCAGAAAGTCGGGCCTGGCTGACCGTTCCATATCCCTTTATTTTTCACATATCCCTAGCTTCCACCACTAATTAAAAAGCTTGCCTCCAATATCCACTGATTATGAAGCGCTTACAGCACAGGGATAGCGCCGCATCAGGCTGGTTCGGCAGGGCATTGCGCCATTCCGCGCTGCTCGCGGTGCCCCTGACGGCCGCAATTCTCGTTTCCTGCACTTCCACGATGGGCCTGCTTCATACGGCCAAAAGCCCGACAAAACAGCCGGCATACGCGTTGAAAACCCCCACTCTGGACGCCTCGATATCCTCCCTGTGCGATTTAGACAGCACCATACATGCGACGTGTCCCGGCGTTGCCTGGCAGGACCATGGGCTTGACCTCCGCGCGATAAAGGAAAAGAACGCCCATAACGCGCTTTTCCTTGCCGCTCTCGAGGACTATCATGTCATACTCGATGGACTGCCCGAAGGTTACCCATCCTATTCTTCCACCATAGACAAAAAGAAAAATGCGGTGTCCCTGGCGGATGCAGTCCGCAATCCGAGCAGGATGCTCAGGATCTCGCCGGCAGGTTCGTCCGGAGTAAGGTTCGACATCGTCCATTACTTCCCGCCGGACTCCGCATCCTTCATCCTATCGAAGAAAACCGGCACCGCGGAGCTCTCCGGGCTCCAGGCTGCGCTGTGCGATTTCTGCAAGGACATCGTCCACCTCTGGACACTGGACAGCCTGGTCAGCAAATGAGCTTTATCATCTTCACTCTGTGCGCAGCGAAGGCCGCATGCCGGTACGCTGCCTGCGCGTTACTGTTTTTCACGTGCACGGTGAGGCTCACCTGGCGCAACCCTTTCTTTTTTGCCCATGCTGCGGCAGCCCCAAGCAGCGCGGTGCCGATTCCCTTCCTGCGCCATCTGGCGCCGACGATTATGCAGTCGACATATGCTTCCTTGTTGTATTTGTAGACTGGCGGCAGGCTCTTTATGCTGGTGTGGGCATACCCGCGGATGCAGCCCTCTTTCTCAGCGACCAGGATGGCTGCGTTCCGGCTTCTCATCTGTGCCCTCAGATATTTCCTGTAAATCGCCTCTTTGTTAGGGGCGAAGGTGTAAATCCCTCTCCCTGAGCCGCAGTGCTCCACATGGAAATCCATGAGCTGGTTCCAAAGCTCCATTAGCCGCGGCACATCCGCAGGGACGGCCTTTCTTATCTTCACGGGTAGCATCTGTTTATCGTCCTCGGGAACGGTATCGTGTCCCGGATGTGGTCGAGGTTGAGCACCCATTTCACGAAACGCTCGACGCCAAGTCCGAAGCCCGAATGCGGCACGCTCCCGTATTTCCTCAGGTCGAGATACCACTGGTAATCCTTCAGGTCGAGCTTCTGCGCCTTCATCTTCGCCACGAGTTCGTCGTAGTGCCAGATGCGCTCGCTGCCGCCTATTATCTCGCCATGGCCTGCTGGCGCGAGCAAATCCGCGTTGAGAACGGTTCCTGGCTTCTTCGGGTCCTCTTTCATGTAGAATGCCTTTATGTCAGCCGGGAAGTTGTGCACGAACAGCGGCTTCACGCGGTTTTTCGTCAGTATTGCTTCCTCGTCTGCGCCGAAGTCCTGGCCATGCTCCATCTTCCCGCCGAGCTCATTTACCTTGTCCACCGCCTTTGCGTAATCCATCCTGTCGAACGGCAGCGTTACCTTCTTCAGGTCAGCTACGTCCCGCCCGCACGCTTCCAGCAGCTCTGGCTGCTCCCTGACCATCTTGTCCACTGCGTAATGGACCATGTTCTCCTGCAGTTCCATGTTCATCTTCTGGTCGTAGAATGCCATCTCGGGCTCAAGGTGCCAGTATTCCGCCAAGTGGCGCACCGTGCGCGACTTCTCGGCGCGGAACGACGGCGCGAGAACGTAGACCTTGCCGAGCGCGAAGACGAACACTTCGGCATACATCTGCGAGCTCTGCGTCAGGTATGCCTTGGAGCCGAAATAATCGACCTCGAAGAGCGTGCTCCCTCCCTCGCAGCCGCACTTGATTATTATCGGCGGGGCCAGCTCGTAGAACCCTTCCTTCTCGTCCAGGTATTCGCGCAGGTAGTTGTCCAGGTAGTGCCTCGCCTTCATTATGTTCGTCATCTTCTGGGAGCGGAGCCACAGGTGCCTGACGTCGAGGAGGAACTCCTCGCTCAGGTCCTTGGCGATAGGGAACGGCTCGCCGCGCGATATTAGCGTGAAGGCCGTGGCCTGGATCTCATATCCGCCAGGGGCGCGGTCGTCCTTCTTGACGACGCCGCTGACCGTGAGCGAGCTCTCCACGTACGCGTCGTTCGCGTCCTTCCAGTCCTTTTCCGGGACCTTGTCCTTTTTCACTGTCACCTGCATGACGCCGCTGGGGTCGCGTATGACCGCGAAGACCATGTTGCCGCTCACGCGGTGCCTGTGCACCCAGCCGCGCAGCGCGACCTCCTTCCCCTCCATCTTCTGGAGAAGAATAGTCCCGATGTTGGTAATCATAGACTCACGCCGTTTTGGCTTTGGCTGGGAATCAATATAAAGAACTCGTATGGCCTGGACCCATTACAGCCCATTAAAAATATTTGCGAGGCAATATCCCTCGATACTCATATAGGTGAACTACTGCTATGCAACACCATCCGCAGGTAGAGCCGGACCCAGCCAGGAGGCTGGCCACGTCCACGTCGCTCAAGGAGCGCTACATCTCGGCCATAGGAGAAAAGGACGAGGGGAAAATCATAACCGTGGCCGGCTGGGTGCATGCGTTCCGGGAGATGGGCGCTCTCGCCTTCGCCATCGTGCGGGACGGGAGCGGGAAGATCCAGGTCAAGATCCCGTTCAAGCTCGACGAGAGGCCGGAACGGGAATCGGCGATACAGGTCAAGGGAAGGGTGAAGAAGGATCCCCGGGCTCCGAACGGCATAGAGCTGGAAGCCGAGCGGATAACCGTCCTCGGCAGGGTCTACCATACCCCGGCTTTCTATCCCGCCCAGAAGAGCGAGCCGAGCCTGAACGTCCGGCTGGACAACCGCCCGCTGGATTTCAGGCGCGAGAAGACAAGGGCGGTGTTCAACATCCGCGCTTCGCTGGAAACCGCCTTCAGGGAGGCGCTGCTCAAGCTCGGGTTCGAGGAGATAAACCCGGCGTGCATAGTCGCCACGGCGACCGAAGGGGGCGCCCAGCTCTTCAAGCTCGACTATTTCGACAAGCCTGCGTTCCTCGGGCAGAGCCCGCAGTTCTACAAGCAGCTCGCGGTGATAGGCGGCATGGAAAGGGTCTTCATGACCACGCCCGTCTTCAGGGCGGAGAAGCACGAAGGCCCGTTCCACATCAACGAGATACACCAGATGGACATCGAGATGGCCTTCGCGACCAACGACGACGCGATAAGCGTACTCTCCCACGTGTTCACCAGCATGCTCGCGCACGTGAAGGAAAAGAACGTCGCGGATTTCAAGGTGCTTGGGAAGGAGTTCCAGGTGCCTGCCCGCATCCCGGTGCTGGCCTACTCGGACCTGGTCGGGATGCTCGCGGAGGGCGGCGACAGGATACGGTTCGGCCATGACTTCTCCAAGGAGCAGGAGGCGAAAATCTGCGAGCTGGCTAAAAGCGAGGCGGTCATAATCAAGGACTATCCCACCGCCGTGCGTGCGTTCTATTCCATGCCCTACGAGGACAACCCGAAGCTCTGCAAGTCCTACGACATCGTATACCGCGGCATGGAGATCTGCTCCGGTGCCCAGCGCATACACACGCCGGATCTGCTCGAGAAGCAGATAGCAGCACGCGGCATGAACCCCGCATACTTCAAATCCTATACGGATGCGTTCCGCTGCGGCGCCCCGCCGCACGCCGGCTGGAGCATAGGGCTGGACCGGCTCACCATGGCGGTGTGCGGACTCGAGAACATCCGCGAAGCGATAATGTTCCCGAGGGACAAGCACAGGATGAGGCCCTGATCCCGATGAAAATCGACAAGGACCTGGTGCGGAAGATGGCCGAGCTCTCCAGGGTGAAGCTGAGCGAAGCTGAGGTCTCCAGGCTGGAGGCCGAGTTCGCCGGGCTTTTCGATTACTTCTCAAGCATAAGTGGGCTGGGCTCTGAAGGCGAACCGCTTTTCTACGTGGCCGGCGGCTCCGGAAGCCGCAGGGAGGACCGCCCTGCAAAAGGCGGCGGCAAGGAAGCCGACGGCATCGTCGCCCAGTTCGCCCATAAGGAGGGGCGGCTGCTCGTGGCCCCGAAATCCCTGGACTGATAAGATGGACACACATACCCGGCGCATCTCCGCCCTCCTGGAAAAAATAAACCGTGAAAACGGGAAGATAGGGGCGTTCATAGAGGTATACGGGGAAGCGGCACTGGCGAAAGCGAAGTCGCTTGACGCGAAAGCCCGCTCGGGCGGGAAGCTGGGGCGGCTGGCCGGAAAGGCGGTCGCCATAAAGAACAACATCGCATGCAGGGGCAGGCGGCTCACGTGCGGCTCCAGGATGCTCGAGAATTACCTGGCGCCCTACGATGCCGCAGTGGTCGAGCGCATAGAGGCCGAGGATGGGATAATAATCGGAAGCGTCAATCTCGACGAGTTCGCGTGCGGCAGCGACACAACCAAGAGCGCCATCATGCGGACGCGGAACCCCCTGGACACGGATTACGTTCCCGGAGGTAGCAGCGGCGGCAGCGCTGCGTCAGTAGCAGCCGGGTTCGTGGACATCGCGCTCGGCTCGGACACCGGCGGCTCGATACGCTGCCCGGCTTCGTTC
>CAYZNP010000056.1:0-5517 GCA_964479815.1 Microcaldota archaeon | reverse complement strand
TGAAATAGCCGATCTCCCCCTGCGTCATCGCGTCCAGCACGTCCAGCGGCATCTCCGGCACGCGTTTGGTCGCGTGCTGCTGGAGCAGCAGCGAGCCGACCTGCGGGCCGTTGCCGTGGGTGAGCGCGACCTGATGGCCGTCCATGAGGCGTGAGAGCTTTCCGAGCGCCGCGCGTGCGGCCTTCAGCTGCTCTTTCGCGGTGCCGCGCTCGCCTTTGGGCAGCAGCGCGTTCCCTCCGAGGGCGATGACGATTCGCATGGGAACCCATCGCAGCATAGCATAAAAAATCCGCGGGTGATAACGGAAGCATGAAGCGCAACGTGCTCATCCTTGGCGCAGCCGGCAGAGACTTTCACAACTTCAACATGTTCTTCCGGGACAACGACGAATACAACGTAGTGGGATTCACTGCGACGCAGATTCCGCACATAGCGAACAGGAGATACCCAGCGGAACTCGCAGGCAGGTTATATCCGAAGGGGATACCGATATACGCTGAGAAGGACATGGAATCCCTGATAGGCAGATACGCTGTGGACGAGGTCTATTTCTCATATTCGGACGTCAGCCACCAGTACGTGATGCACCTGGCGTGCAGGGCGCAGGCGTGCGGCGCGAGCTTCGTCCTCCTCGGGCCGCGGGAAACGATGCTGAAAAGCAGCAGGAAGGTCATCGCGGTCACAGCGGTGCGCACTGGCGCGGGAAAGAGCCCGCTGTCGCGCACCATAGCGGCCATCCTCCTCAGGAAAAAGGTGAAATTCGTCGTCATCCGCCATCCGATGCCATACGGCGACCTCAGCAAAGAAAAAATGGAGAGGTTCGCGACCTTCGACGACCTCGTGAAGAACAAATGCACCATCGAGGAGCGCGAGGAATACGAGCCGCACCTGAGGAACGGGGTTGTGGTCTACGCCGGCGTCGATTACGCCGCGATACTCAGGGCGGCGGAGAAGGAGGCCGATGTCATAATATGGGACGGAGGCAACAACGACATGCCGTTCATAAAGCCAGACCTTTATTTCGTGGTGGCGGACGCGCTGCGGCCTGGCCATGAGATGCTGTACTATCCCGGCGAGACAAACTTCAGGGCAGCGGATGTCATCGTGATAAACAAGGTGGGCGAGAATCCGACGGACATCAGGAGGATAAGGAAGAACGCGGAGACGGCCAATCCGCGTGCGGCGGTGATTGAAACTGATTTGGAGCTTACAGCGAGCCCGCGTATGAGCATATCCGGAAGGAAGGCCATAGTAGTCGAAGACGGCCCGACCGTAACCCATGGCGGCATGAAGTTCGGCGCCGGCTACGAATATGCCAGCCGCCACGGCGCGGTCATAATTGATCCCAGGCCCCATGCGGTGGGCAGCATAAGGGCGGTTTTCAGGGCCTTTGACCATCTCGAAAGCGTGCTGCCGGCAATGGGGTATTACGGCAGGCAGCTGAAGGAACTGGAGGAAACCATAAACCGGAGCGGGGCCGAGGTCGTGGTCTCGGGGACGCCGGTGGACATAAGCAGGATATTGAAGGTGAGGATACCCGTCGTCCACGTGAATTACACCCTGAAGGAGATGAAGCCGGGCTTTTTGGACAATGCCGTGGACAGACTGCTGAAAGTGAAGAAGAAATAAGCGAAGAATAATAGTTGCCAGTGTTCTCTCATTTCTCCTTGTTCTCGCCTTTGTACACTCCTTCATAGAGCGTTTTCGCGGCTTCGGATAGTTTCAGGAAAACCATCTGGCCGATTTTCGCGTTGCGCTTGAGCGTGACGCCATGCTCGTTCCTCACGATGAGGAGCGCCTCGCTCCGGCCCTCGTAGCCCGGATCCCACACAGCGCACTCCAGCGTGACGCCGCAGCGCAGCAGCGACGAGCGCGGGAAGCAGAACGCCGCCGCGTCCTTGGGTATGCGCACGTATTCGTTGAACATGACCTTGTAGGCGCCGGGTTGGAGTACGACGTCATCCGCGCCATCGAAAGGAACCGGCTCCACCTCGCTGAGCTTCCTCTCCCTGTTGTCGAAGTCTATCTTCCCGGCGGAGCGGAACCTGTACGCCTCGCGCAGCGTGACGTCGATGCCGGCCGGCTGGAACTGCGAGCTGTGCAGCACGTCCACCGGCTTAGTTTCCTCCAAATGCTGCTTGGGTAAAATCATGCAACTCCCCTTTTCCCTGGCTTCATTCTCCCGCCAAACATTTATAATGTTTAGATGGCTTCCTGATGCGGTGCCTTCATGGTCCAAACATACAGGATGTACATAGGGGGAGAGTGGGTAGGCGGGAAGGTCCACTTCGACGACACGGACCCGGCGACCGAAGAGGTGATCGCACGGTTCCCTGCCGGAAGCGGCGAGGACGTGAACCACGCGGTGGACGCCGCCGAGGACGCGTTCAAATCATGGTCGGAGATGCCTCCCCCGAAAAGGGGCCGCATACTCCAGCGCACTGCGGACATCCTAAGGAGGGAGAAAGGGCGGCTGGGCACGCTGGTGGCCACGGAGATGGGCAAGGTCATGCCCGAGGCTCTGGGCGACGTGCAGGAAGCCATTGACGTTTTCGAATATTTCGCAGGCGAGGGGAGGCGGCTCCTGGGCAACACCACCACGAGCGAGCTGAAGAACAAGTTCGCCATGACCGTGCGGAGGCCGGTGGGCGTGATGGGGCTGATAGCCCCGTGGAACTTCCCCATAGCAATACCCGCGTGGAAGCTGTCCGCTGCGCTCATATGCGGCAACACTGCCGTATTCAAGCCGAGCTCGAACACGCCGCTGTGCGCCCACGAGCTTGTGCACATACTCGAGAGCGCTGGCGTGCCGGGCGGCGTGGTCAATTTCGTTACCGGCTCTGCGTCAATGGTGGGCGAGGCCATAGTCAGGCACCCAAGGGTGGACGGCATCTCGTTCACCGGTTCCAAGAGCACAGGAGACTGGATAACCAAGAACGCTGGCCTGAAGAAGGTCGGGCTGGAGTTGGGCGGGAAGAACCCGATAATAGTCATGGATGACGCGGACCTGCGCCTTGCGGTGGACGGCATAATGTGGGGCGCCTTCGGCACCACCGGCCAGAGGTGCACGGCGACGAGCAGGGTCATCGCAAGCAAAAGGATCAGGAAGAAGCTCGTCAACGCGCTCCTTGCGAGGACAAGGAGGCTCAGGCTGGGCCCGGGCGTGCTGGAGACGAGCGACGTCGGGCCGCTCATAAGCAGGGAGGCGGTGGAGAAGAGCGAGAGGTACGTCGCCATAGGGCTGGAGGAGGGCGCGAAGCTGCTGTACGGCGGCGAGCGGCCCAAGGGCAGGGGCTATTTCTTCAAGCCGACGATATTCGACGAAGTTAGAAGAGGGATGCGCATCGCCCGCGAGGAGATATTCGGACCGGTGCTTTCGGTGCTGGAGTTCGAGGACATAGATGATGCCATTGACATCGCGAATTCAGTGGAGTACGGCCTGAGCTCGTCCATATACACCCGGAACATAAACAGCGCCTTCAGGGCCATAAACGGCATAGAAGCCGGGCTCACGTATATCAACGCGAGCACCATCGGCTCGGAGGTGCACCTGCCTTTCGGGGGCGTCAAGGCGACCGGGCACACGCGAGAGGCCGGGATAGCAGGCATAGACGAGTTCTCGCACCTGAAAACCGTATACGTAGATTATTCAGGGAAGCTGCAGAAGGCGCAGATAGACGTGGAGGAATGACATGTCGAAATCCTCAGACATAATCGCAAGGGACAGGAAGGTCATCTCGCCGTCGCTGACGCGGGAACTGCCATTCGTGTTCAAGAAGGGCCATGGCTGCCACGTGTGGGATGCGGACGGGAAACACTATCTGGATTTCACCGCCTGCATAGCGGTCAACAGCATCGGGCATGACAGCCCGGTGATAAGGAAGGCGATACTCAGGCAGATAAAGTACGGCATACACTGCGCGTTCTCGGATTTCTACGCGGAGACGCCGGTGAGGCTGGCGGAGAAGCTGCTGGAGTTCATGCCCGGCTTCCAGAAGGTGTTCCTGTGCAACTCCGGGACGGAAAGCGTCGAGGCAGCCTACAAGCTGGCCAGGTGGCACAGCGACAAGACGTGGACCATCGCATTCCAGGGCGCGTTCCATGGCAGGACCATGGGCTCGCTTTCCATGACGAATTCCAAGCCCGTCCAGCGCGAGCGGTTCGGGCCGTTCCTGCCCGTGGTCCACACACCCTATCCTTATGCGTTCCGCATGGGCATGGAGCCCGAGGAATGCTCACAGCACTGCCTCGGCCTCCTGGAGGACAGGATGAGCGCCATGCGCGACGACCTGGCGGCTGTGTTCATCGAGCCCATACAGGGCGAGGGCGGGTACATCGTCCCCCCGGCGAATTTCGTAAAGGGCGTGCGGAAGCTGTGCAACGAATACGGGGCGCTGCTCTGCGATGATGAGGTGCAGTCCGGCTGCTTCAGGACCGGGAAGTTTCTGGCCATCGAGAATTTCGGGGTGAAGCCTGACATCGTCTCGCTCAGCAAGGCAATAGGCGGCGGGATACCGCTGGGCGCCATGGTCTCCACGGATGCGATAATGGACTGGCCCAAGGGCGCGCACGCGAACACTTTCGGCGGAAACCTGCTCGCATGCGCCGGCGGCATAGCCGCGCTGGATTTCATGAAACAGAAGAAGCTGGGCGAGAACGCCGTGCGTATCGGGAAGATAATCATGAAGGGGCTAGAGTCGATGAAGGGCGATGTGATTGTCGACGTGCGCGGCATCGGCCTCATGATAGGCGTCGAAATATGCGACAGTGTGGAGCGGACCCGGATGATGATGCAGGCGATGGAGAATGGGCTGCTGCTCCTTCCGGCGGGCGACTCGTGCATAAGGATATGCCCGCCACTCACGCTGACCAAGGGCGAGGCGCTCAAGGGGCTGGAGATACTGGAGGAATGCCTGTGAAGGAACTTGCGAAGAAGCTGTTCATAATGCAGATGCAATACGGCGGCATACCAGAAGAGTCGTACCACTTCCTGCCCGAAAACGAGAAGAAACTGCTGGTGGAGATACGGGGCAGATTTTTCCTGCGCAACGCCGCGCGCGAGAAAATACGCGTCGCGCTGACAGGCGGCGTTTTCGACGTCATACACATAGGCCACGTGGTGACGCTGGCCGAGGCGAAGACGCACGGCGACGTGCTCGTTGTTGCCGTTGCCATGGACGAGCACATAAGGAAGAAGGGCAGGACACCGGTCCACCCCCAGGAGTATCGCAGGATGCTGGTGGAGGCGCTCAAGCCGGTCGACGTGGCGATATGCGGGTTCGATAATCCGAAAAAGATGCTGGACTTCGTCCAGCCGGACGTCATCGTTTATGGCTACGACCAGAAGGAGTTCCTGAAGCCGGAGGGCGTGGAGGTAGTGAAGCTGGACAAGAAGATAGACGACACGAAGTTCAAGACCGGGAAGATAATGGAGCTGCTCGGCCTGTAGGCCGGCCGTTCGAGAGAGCGGCGGGACAACGTTTAAAAAGCTACCACGAGTTTTAACCTCATGTTCCT
>CAYZNP010000055.1:0-5552 GCA_964479815.1 Microcaldota archaeon | reverse complement strand
AATAAGCCATACGGAAATGAAATCTCTTCAGGGATTTAAATCGTTTGCCATAAACCCCATTCATGGAAATCGAGGTTCTAAGGCTCGGCCACCGCCTTCCAAGGGACGAGCGCATATCAACGCACGTCGCCCTCGTCGCAAGGGCGTTCGGCGCGCGCTCCATAACCTATTCAGGCCAGCATGACTCCAGCCTTGAAACCAGCGTGGCGCGCATCTGCGATGCATGGGGAGGCAACGCATCAGGCGCGCCGTTCACCATAACCTACGAGAAAAGCTTCGCTCCGTTCATAAAAAGGAAGAAGCGCGACGGTTTTATCGTTCTCCACCTCACGATGTACGGCCTTCCGCTGCCAAGCGTCCTTCCTGAGGCGAAAAAGGCGCAGAAACTGCTCGTCATCGTCGGCGCCGAGCAGGTGCCGCGGGAGGTCTACGAGCTGGCGGACTTCAACGTCTCAGTCACCGGCCAGCCGCACAGCGAGGTCGCTGCGCTCGCAATAACGCTGGACAGGCTGGCGGAAGGCAAAGAGCTTGAGCCGGGCTTCGACTTCGGCGGGAAGATGCGCATCATCCCGTCGCCTAAGGGCAAGAAAATAGAAAAATCAGAATGAAACAGGCGTCAGGCCATTCTTTCTCCTTTTGTCGGCACTTTCCTGAGAGTAGTCCTGTGGGACTCTATATACTCCAGCCTTGCCTTCAGGGCATCCAGGCCGGTGGGCGGGACGGCCTTGAGCTTGTCCGGGTGCTTTTGGTTGTATTTCTGGACGTCGCCGCGCTCTTCCTCGGCTTTTTTGTATATCTCGAGGACATCCTTGAGCGGTATGCTCCTTGTCAGTTTGGCTGCATAATTGAAGAACTGCGGCAGGTCCTTCTCCGGGACCTGCGAGACCATCTTTATGAAGTCGCCTGGAACCGGATAGCTGGAGCCCCTCTGGTCCTCCTGCAATGGCTTGTAGGTCATGCCCGAAACGACCAGATGGGAGCCGATAAGCCCCCCGAACATCTCTTGCGGCGAGCCATAGCCTTTGCCGTATGAGATTTCCAGGGCTGATTTGAATATGTTGACCGCATTGGGTGACACCACCTCGGTCGCCCTCTGGATGATCGCTGGCGGCGCCTCCGTTGTCGACTGCGCCGTTGTCTGGTATGACGGTTCCATGACCCCCAGCGTGCCGCTCCGTGCATTTGCAAATGCCGTCAGTATCCCCAGCGTAGGCGTAAGCACCATCGGGCTGTAGAGTGTCTGCATCTCGCCGGTTTTCTTGACCGCTTCGACGAAGGCGTCTTCGGCCTTTGTCCCGATGTTCTTGCGCAATGCCTGCTGGAACATGGTGAACGGCCCGATGACCACGTCTTTTAGTGCCGCACTGGCGATGCCTGCGCTCATGGCGAGTATCGCGTTGATCGGAAGGAGCCAGTTCGATGAGTTGACAGGGCTCAGCTTTGTCGCGAGCTCGTCCAGGTTCTTGGCGACCGAGTTGTTCAGTATGCCGTTTACGCCGCCCAAAAATCCTATCATGAAGCTCGATGCAAACGTGGCTTTGATGTTCCGTGGGATGCTGCCATTGAGTAAAATGCTGCCGAAACAAAGGTTGGCGTACACGACGTCCATATAGCGCTCGAGCGGTGTAAGCTTCGCGGACGGGGCCAGCCAGAGTGGCTCGAAAGAATTCTTCATCCTTCCATGCCACAGGTTATCCATGACGTCGAGCTGCTGCCTCATGAGCAGGTTGAAAGCACCGCCTTGGAGATTGCGTGTCGTGCTCGTCAGGGCACTGGCTATGGTCAGCATGAACGCCTGGCCGAGGGTCTGGTCAAGCGCGTAAATGGTCATGAACATCTCCCGGAACTCCCTCTTGTCAAGGGCAGGCAGCTGCCTGTCTGGCAGGCTCATGATGCTGTTGTAGATGTCGTCCAGGGAAAGCGTGATGCGGTTGAATGCGGTATTGAAGTGCGTCACAGCCAGCGAAACGTCGCGGGGAACGATGACGATGGCTTGGGGCGTGTATGTTATGTTTGTTTGGACGTTGCGCGCTGTCGTGTCTGTCGCAGCTGCCTGGGAAAATGCAGTGCCGCCAAGCGATGTCATGAGGAGGCTCTGAAGATAGGCGGTCTTGTTATCTGCCGTAAGATACGCGCGATAAGACTCTTCGCTCGAAAAAATATTGTTGGCAAGTTCCACAGCCAGGTCATGCGGATCCGTTATTCCCATGATCCTGAGTTGCTTCATCATCTCCTTCCCGGTGAACTCCCACAGGGCCGGTGTGTTTGACAGCACGTTCTTGTCTGCGATGCCCAGCGGAGCGCCGGCAGTGACGAACTTCGCGTTCGGATCGAATAGATTCCTGCCTTCCTGGCTCGATTCCATCCTCCGGAACATCTCTCCCAGCTGTATCGTCACGGGCGTGCGTTCGACCCCCTCCTCCCTTTGTGCCTGTGCCATTGCCATGTTATCCCCTCCTGCCTGAACCGTTTGCGCCTCTGCGGGCGGATGGGTGGACAGGGCTACAAGCGGCTCGATGACGTTCCGCGCGTATGCCACAGACCTGGCCAGGTTCCTATCCCTCCCCGCCTCATCCGGGTTGTGCAAGCCATCTACGAATCCGATGAACTCCTGCGCGTCGAACGTGCCGCCAAATCCTTTCACGTAGGACCTCACGACCTCCCCGAGCGTGATCGTATAGGGCGACCTGTCCGCCTCTGTGAGCCTGACTTTCTTGTAGGCCGACTGGTCCAGGGGGCCGACACTTATCTGCGTCTGGTCATTGAGTATCTGCTTCTCAAACTCTGCCTTCATGGCCCCGTAGAAGATGGCGGCGTTGGGCCCTGCGGCGTTTTCCCTGTACATGGTGGCGAATCTGTCCTTTTCCCGCTGGTCGCCATGGATGATAAAATTCCTGAGTGCGGAGACCGCATCCCCCGCGCTGAGCACGGCAATCGCCTGCGCGTTAGTGGCCTCCGTAGTGAGCCCCGCCTTGGATTTCATCGCCTGCCCTGGATCGTTTGCCATGGAGTTATTATATTTGAAATCGTTTATATTCGTTCCGTTGGAAGCAGCCCCGGCTGCCGTCGTGGAAATCATGAGGCATGCAGCGAAGAACCTGGCGACCGCGCCTTTCCTCGTGCGTGACAGCATTGCATCTGCCGGTCCGGTTTCTTTCAAGCCCGAATGCGTGAATGCCATCGTCGTAGCTCTGGGTTTCATTAAACGATGTTGCTCCCAATGGTATTCTGTCGGGAAGGTTTAAAAACAGTGCCACGTTTTTTGATTCCCAGGCACTATCTGGCCACACTCAGGTTTACCCTGAAGTTTGCCGGGTCGGGCTGGGCGCGGTATGCGATGGCCTTCTTCACCGCGTTCATGGTCTCGGGCGTCTGCCACAGCTGCACCTTGTTCTCTGGAGTGTTCAGCCGATGCGACAGGTTCCAGCGGCTTATCCAGAGCGCCGCTGCGATTACGGTTTCGCTGTTCATGGGGCCAGCGACCTGCTCCATGTCCTGCGGCGACCGCAGGAGCCTCTCCATGTCACGCTTGCACCCCGGAAGCTGGCGGAGTTCCCATGCGTAATGCGCGTACTGCTTGTCCTGCGGCATCAGTTCCAGGAGGAAGTAGCGTATGTACTTGTTCGCCTCGCTTATGGTCTCCCGGCCCGCGACGGTCAGCCCGTATACATCGTCCACCTGGCCGCTGAGCCGCGAGAACGAAGGGACAACGCCCTCCTGCGCCGAGGAGCGCAGGCACTGCCTGAAAACCTGGATTTTCCACAATGCAGCGAAAACGATGCGGGTGGTAGCGTCAGAATTACCTTGAAACTCTACCTGCTTGTCCAGCTCGCCCTTCTTGCCGTAGATCTCGCCCACGCTCTCGCGCTTGCCTCCTTCGGCTTCGGCCAGCCTCTTCGTGAGCCATTTGTCATCCACCCGTCCGAAGGCCGGAGCGGCGCTCTCCCTTGCCGGTGCCTGGCCCGGCATAGGCATCGTCTTGGTGGGTGGAGTAGTCATCTTGGTTGGCGCAGCATTGAGCAGGCCTTGTATGAATGAGACCTGGGAGGACACATTCATCGCATTGAGTTCCGCTTGCTTCTTGCTTCCTGTGACGCTGAGCGATGCGACGTCGCTGGCCTCCTGGATTGCATCCTTGATTGCCTTTTCCAGATTGGTCGTTTGGCCTACCTGGACGCTCGTCGTATATGGCGGGCCGACGTCGTACTTAACAACCAGGTGTTTGTTCCTGTCAAGTGTCATTTGAGCCATTCACTCACTTCCTGAACTGCAGTGGTGCATTTGTTTCTGCACCGTATGACTATGGCTGCTGGACTTTTTAAATGATGCAGGCTCTGAAAATCTCCTTGCGCTTTGGGGCTCTTCAGAGACCGGACCGCAGATAGACGTTCAGCCATCTCTTCGCCAGATCCCAGTCACCTATGACGACAGTCATACCGGCTCCGCTCCCGCTCACGGTTATCGTGCCATTAGCCCTGACATTGACCGCCGCCTCAGCGTCGCTGGTCAGCATCTCAAAGACCTTCTGCTTTGCGCCTGCATTGGCGTCCATCTGGCCCGGGCCTAGAATGGTATTCAGGTCGGCTCCTGCATCGCTGGCATAGAACTTCTGTGCCTCCTGACTCAGCACTCCGCTGATTTCAGGGGCCTTATATTTAGCCTCTGTTGTCGTTGCTCCGGCCCCCGGGCCGCCACCGGCTGGCCGCGGATATCTGCCTTTGAGCTCCTCTTCCCTCGCCTTGGCCTGGAGCGCCTCTGCCTTTGTCTTGGCCGCCTCAGTCTTGGATGGCTTCTTGGGGGGGACAACGGCCCATTTCCCTAGCCCAGTGCCTGTTTTCCACGTCCATTCAGCTACCCCCGCAGCCCCTCTCGCGATTTTCGCGCCGGTAGGCGGCCAGAAGCCTTCCGGTCTGGCCGGCCCGAACAGCCCCCTGCCCCTGAAATACTCCTCCATGTCCGCCGTCAGGATGCCTTTCTTGTCCTTCGGGTTGTAGATTTTCGCCTCCTGCCCTCCCCTGACATCCGTTATCAGCGCATTATCTTTCAGTTCCGTGAGGACTTCCGTGAGGTGCCCCTTCAGGTTGTCCCTGTTATTCACTATCCACGCGTACATCCCTGCATTCACCAGCAGCGCGCCGTTGCTGTCCTTGGTCGATTTGCCTCTTATCAGTTCTATGAGGGCCGCATTGTCCCTGATGGTGGGGTCTATGTCAACCAGCACTTTCGGTGTTACCGTGCCGTTTCTCCTGGCCTCGGCAAGTGCGCTGCTCCCGCTCACCGCTATGGCGCTGGCCAGGGCTGTGACATCACCGTAAATCTCCTCGTCCGGCTTGAGGACGCAGCGACTGAAATTGGTCAGCGCGCGGTCATTATTCGCGTAGTTGTCAAGCAATTTCCAGAATGTCTTCCTGAAGCCGGCGTCCGTAACCGCGCGCTCGTCCAGCCTCATGAGGAATGAATCGTATGCGATCGGGGTGCTGAGATAGATGCCCTCCAGCTTACCAGCCACCAGGCCCTTGAACGAGCTCATCCACGCCTCGTCCGTATCGCCC